>CAITOG010000032.1 GCA_903893955.1 uncultured Actinomycetes bacterium | reverse complement strand
CGCCACGCCGCGCCCCGTCGCCGGCGCCGGCTCTGGCCGTCCAACCGCTGGGCCCGCCTTGGGCTCACGCTGTTCATCGTCTTCGCCCTGATCATCGCCGGGTATGCCGGCTACGTCACCTACCAGGCGAGCCGAATCAAGAAGGTCGACGTCAAGAACCTCACGCAGGGGACACAGAGCGGCACCGCGGCTGGCACCGAGAACATCTTGATGGTCGGCTCGACCGACCGATGTGCCCTCAAGAAGCAGAACCCGGTCTACGGCCTCTGCTCACAAGGCGTCACCGGCGTGAACTCTGACGTGGTGATGGTGCTCCACCTCAACCCCGCCACCCACACAGTCTCGATCCTGTCGATCCCTCGTGACCTCTTCATCCCGAACGCCCGATCGACGGGGGCGAACAAGATCGACGCAGCCCTCGCCGAGGGGCCAAGCCAGCTGGTCAACGCGATCCAGCAGGACTTCGGCATCCCGATCCAGCACTTCGTCGAGCTCAACTTCGACACCTTCGCCGGCGTGGTCGATGCCCTCGGCGGGATCAACATGTACTTCCCCAAGCGCGTCTACGACGCCTACTCGAACCTTCAGCAGTACCACATCGGTTGCAATCACCTGAATGGAACCCAAGCGCTCACTGTGGTCAGGGCCCGGCACCTCCAGTACCAGCCGAACGACTCCTATGGCCCCAACACCGCGAACTGGCCGCAAGAGACACAGTCCGACCTCGCTCGCATCCGACGGAACCACGAGTTCATCCGGGTCCTCGCCGCTCAGGTCTCGGCTCAGGGCCTCTCGAACCCCATCACCGACGCCAAGCTCGTCGCGGCGGTGGCACCTGACCTGACGGTTGACTCGAGCCTGTCGACGTCGGATATGGCCAACCTCATCCTCGACTACCACTCGGTGAACTCCCAGACGGCCCCGCAGTACACGCTGCCGGTCATGGCATCGAACTCCTACTCCTACGTCTACAAGGGCTACGACTACGGGAACGTCGAGTTCCCCGACAACGGACCCGACCTCGAGACCATCCAAGCGTTCCTGGGTGTGTCGCCGACCACCAACACGGTCTCTGGCAAGGCGCTCCCGAAGCCTTCCCAGGTCACGGTCGCAGTGATGAACGGCTCGGGCGCAGCCAACCAGGCGAGCACCACCGCCTCCGCGCTCCAAGCGCTCGGCTACAAGATCTCGACCATCGGCGATGCCACCCCGGTCGGCAACCCCGCCGAGACCTTGATCCAGTACAACTCCCACTCCCCTGCGGTCGTCGCCGCTGCGCAACGCGTCCTGCGATCGTTCGACGGTCAGGCGATCCTGGCGTATGACCCGGCCGCGACGATCCCGGTGACTGTGGTGACGGGCACCTACTTCCAGGTTCACGCCCCTGCGCCGACCAAGACGACGACCACGACCACGACCACCAAGCCCGCCCACAGCAGCTCGACGAGCACCACGGTGGCGCCCACCACCACGAGCACGACGGTGCCCGGCTTCTCGGCCACCTCAGCCGCCACCACGGGCCTCGAGCCCTGGGATCCGAGGTCCTGCACCGCCAGCGGCGGCGAGGGCCCGTAGCCCACGCTCCTTCCCATGCACGAGGGCGATCGTCCATCGCTGCGACAGATCGCCACGGCCTGGCTCCGCCTCGGCGTCACCGGGTTCGGGGGACCACCAGCGCACATCGTCCTGTTGCGCAAGCTCTGCGTCGAGGACAACTCGTGGATCGACCAAGAGTCGTTCGAGCACGCTGTCGCTGCGACCAACCTGCTCCCTGGGCCCGCCTCTACGCAGCTCGCCATCTACCTGGGGTGGCGCCTGCGGGCAACCAAGGGCGCCCTGGTCGCCGGGCTGTGCTTCATCCTCCCGGGGCTGACCATGATCCTCGCCTTGGCGGCACTGCTGCTCGAGGCCGATGCCCCTCCTTGGCTCACCGGTGCTGCTGTTGGCGCTGGTGCAGTCGTCCCGGTCGTGGCCGTGAGAGCAGGTGCGGACCTCGCCCTACCGTCACTTCGACGGTGGCCCAAGCGGACAGGACCTCGTGCGAGATGGCTGCT
>CAITOG010000031.1 GCA_903893955.1 uncultured Actinomycetes bacterium | reverse complement strand
CCGGCTCCCTCGGCCACCTCTCGCAGAGTGTGCTCGGCGACCTCCCACTCTTCGTCGGTCCCTGCCGCCTTGCCTGGCGGCTTCGTGGACAGCTCGAGGTAGAAGTCATCGAGGCCAAACTCTCGAAGCAGGTCGAGCACAAACGTGAGGATGCTCGTCAGCTCGGTCTCCATCTGCTCTGGCGCGCAGAAGATGTGGGAGTCATCTTGGGTCATGCCGCGCACCCTGGTGAGGCCATGAATGGCGCCAGACTGCTCGTAGCGATAGACGCTTCCGAACTCGAACATCCGAATCGGCAGCTCTCGATACGAGCGCTGCCGTGAGCGGAAGATGAGTACGTGGAACGGGCAGTTCATCGGCTTGAGGTAGTACTGCTGGCCGTCGTCGAGCTCCATCGGCGGGTACATGCCATCGGCGAACCACTGCAGGTGCCCAGATGTCTCGAAGAGCTCCGCCTTGGTGACGTGAGGGGTGTAGACGAACTCATAGCCCGCCTCGACGTGCCGCTTTCGCGAGTACTCCTCCATGACACGACGGATCGTCCCGCCTCGGGGGTGGAACACCGCCAATCCGGAGCCGAGCTCATCAGGGAAGCTGAAGAGGTCGAGTTGCTGGCCCAGCCGACGATGATCCCGGCGCTCGGCCTCCTCGAGGCGGAAGAGGTGCTCAGCGAGCGCCTCCTTCGACTCCCAGGCGGTGCCGTAGATGCGCTGGAGCTGCGGACGCTGCTCATCGCCACGCCAGTACGCTCCCGCCACCCTCATGAGCTTGAAATGTCCGAGCCGACGAGTCGAAGGGACATGCGGTCCTCGACACAGATCGGTGAATGTGGCGGAGTTCTGGTAGGTCGACACAACGGCGCCGTCGCCGAGCGCGTCGACTTCTTCGGCACCCGCTGCCACTGAGCGGATGATCTCCGACTTGAAGGGCTGGACGGCGAACAGCGCCAGACCCTCATCGATCCCGTGCTCGGCACGGATGAAGGGCTGGTCCTCCCTGATGATGGCTCGCATCTCAGCCTCGATCTTCTCGAGATCGTCATCGCTGAAGTGTGCCCCGCCAGGCAGCTCAAAGTCGTAGTAGAAGCCATCTTCGATGACAGGGCCGATGGCGAAGTGCGCGCCCGGCCAGAGCCGCAGTACCGCCTGCGCGAGAACGTGGGCCGTGGAATGGCGAAGCACTTCTCTCCCAAGTGGGGACGTTGGCGTCACCACCTCGACGAGCGCGCCGTCAGGCAGGGGCCGATCGAGATCCACCTCGATGCCGTCGACCGTCACCGCGAGTGCATCCTTCGCAAGGCGCTTGCCGATCGTGGCAGCCAAGTCGGCACCCGTCGCACCGGGCTCAAGCTCTCTGGTCGAGCCGTCCGGCAGGCGAACCAGAACTTCGGACGTCATCGCTCAGTCAGCTCCTTGTGCATCCGTGGACTGCTCACAGGGTAACGCCGAGCAGCGCTGCGGCAGGTCCGACGTCCTCACCTCTCGAAGAAGCCTCGTCGATTTCCCTGAGCGCACCAGGTGTGTCGAGATCAGCGTCGAGGTGCGAGCGCACGCCATCGAGGGGACGATCTGCTCCACCGACCGAGCTGAGCGATCGCCAGCGACCAAGACGCTCGATCGCACGGTCGAGGTCACTGTCGTGCCATTCCCAATCGCCTCGATAGTGGTGATCCAGCAGTGCGACGCGAACAGCCGCCGGCTCCGAGCGATCAAGCAGCTCATCGACGAACACAAGGTTGCCAAGCGACTTCGACATCTTGGTGCCGTCGAGGCCCACAAGGCCGATGTGCAGCCAGTGTCGGACGAAGGGCTTGTGCGTGACGGTCTCGCTCTGGGCCGCCTCGCACTCGTGGTGCGGGAAGATCAGGTCCCGGCCTCCGCCGTGGACGTCAATCGTCTCGCCGAGCTCCCGCAAGGCCAGCGCTGAGCACTCGATGTGCCACCCAGGCCGACCTGGCCCCCACCGTGACTCCCACGCAGGCTCATCAGGGAGCGAGGGCTGCCACAGGACGAAATCCAGCGGGTTGCGCTTGTTCGGGTCATCAGGGTTGCCGCCGTGCTCGGCGGCGAGGGCCAGCATCTCTGAGGTCGATCGATGGCTCACCGAACCGAAGGTGGGGAAGCTCGTCACGTCGAAGTACACAGCACCACCCGCCGTGTACGCCGCCCCGGCGTCCATGGCTGATCCGATGATGGAGAGGATCTCGGAGATCGCGGAGGTCGCCCGAGGCTCGGCGTACGCATCGAGAAGGCCGAGCGCCCGCATCTGGCGGTCGAAGGAAGCCATCTGCTCAGCGGCGAGGTCCAGATAGTGGACGCCCAGCTCACGTGACTTTCGCAGGATGTCATCGTCGACATCGGTGACGTTCCTCACGCAACGCGTCTCGTGGCCGAGATCACGAAGCCTGCGCTGGAGGATGTCGAAGGTCATGTACACAGCTGCATG
>CAITOG010000030.1 GCA_903893955.1 uncultured Actinomycetes bacterium | reverse complement strand
AGCCACGCTCCTGGTCCTGTTCACGTCGCTCGGAGGGACGAGCCTGCCGTGGGGATCTCCATGGATCATCGGGTTCGGCATCGGCGGCTTGGTGGTGACGGGCATCTTCGTCCTCGTGGAGCGACGCGCTGAGGAGCCGGTGATCCCACTGCGTCTCTTTCGAAACCGAGTGTTCTCGGCGGCTTCGGCCATCGGCTTCGTCGTCGGTTTCGCCATGTTCGGCGCGCTGACCTTCCTTCCCCAGTTCTTTCAGATCGTCAAGGGCGTGACCCCGACGATGTCGGGGCTCCGCCTCCTCCCCTTGATGGGAGGACTCTTCGCTGCGTCGATCTTCTCGGGACAGATGATCAGCCGAGGTGGCCGCTACAAGCGCTACCCCGTCGTTGGCACCGCATTGATGACGATCGGGACCTACCTGATGTCGACGGTGACGATGCACACGCAATCGCTTGTGATCGCCCTGTACATGCTGATCTTCGGCGTCGGGCTCGGCTGCGTGATGCAGGTGCTCGTGCTGTCGGTGCAGAACGCTGTGGGCTACGAGGACCTTGGGACTGCAACCGCATCGGCAAACTTCTTCCGCTCAATCGGGGGCTCGTTTGGCGTGGCGATGTTCGGCGCGGTCTTTGCCAACGTGCTGCCCAAGCGGCTCCACCACAACCTCCCCGTCCACACCGGCTCGTTCCATGTCCAAACGCTGACACCGGGACTGCTCGCCTCCTTGCCGGCGCCGATCCGAGAAGGGGTCATCCTCTCAGTCAGCCAGACCATTCAGGTCGTGTTCCTCTTCGCTGTGCCGATCTGTGTGCTGGCCTTTGGTTTGACGTGGCTCTTGCCTGAGGTCGAGCTGCGCAAGACCGTTCGCTCTGGCCGTGACGTTGTCGAGACGGTTCCAGCCTTCGAAGCTCGAACGAGCCTTCAGGAGGTCGAGCTGGCACTCGAGCGCGTAGTGGCGAGCGAGGATCGGGGAGCGATCTACCGAGCCTTGGCCGAGCGGGCATCGTTGGATCTGAGCCCTCAGGCATGCTGGCTGCTGTTCCGCCTCAACGAGCGTCCTGGATCGAGCGAGGCGACTCTCGAAGCTCGCTTCCATGTGGTTCCTGACGTCTTCGCCGCCGGGTTGGCGTCGCTCGTCGACGAAGGCCTGGTCGCACGGGAGTCGAGTGGTTCCCTCGAGATCACCAAGCAGGGCACCTTGGTGATGTCCGAGCTCGTCGAGGCGCAGCGGGCAAGTCTCGAAGAGCTGCTTGATGGGTGGGACCCGACAGAGCACCCTGAGCTCGAAGCGCTCGTGCGGCGGCTCGCCACCTCGCTGCTCGCCGATGACGACAGGATGCTGAAGGCAGCGACGCCTCGGAGCTGAGACTGCTGCTCAGCTCGATGCCAAATTCGAGATGAGCGCCTCGACGCCGGCGGTGACCACTTTGAGGCACTCCTCGAATGCAGCGTCGTCGCCGTAGTACGGGTCCGCCACGTCGACCCTGCCACCGCTCATTGGGTCCTGCGAACGAAGCAGGATGATCTGCTCGTGCGAGACGCGCCCCTTGAGGATCTGTGCGTGCTTTCGATCCAGCGCCACGAGCAGGTCGGCCTCGGCGAGCAGCGAATCGCTGGCGTGCTGGGCGTGCTGGGCTCGGTGGTGGTCGGGGTCGAAGCCCGCCGCCTTGAGCACCGCAGCTGCTCGTGGATCCATCGGCTCTCCGACATGCCACGCTGCAGTCCCTGCGCTCTTGAACTCGAGGACGTCCGCCACACTCCCGCCGTCAGGGTGGGGGAGCAGCGCCGCTCGGTGGGTGGCGATCACCTCCGCCATCGGTGACCGGCAGATGTTGCCGGTGCACACGAAGAGGACGGTCCTTCGGTTGGTGTCGCTCACGCGAAGCGCTCTTTGAGCTCCTTCTTGACGATCTTGCCGGTCCCCGCCCGAGGCATGTCGTCGGTGAGCTCGAGGCGCTCGGGGATCTTCTGGGTCATCAGGCCGGCCTCTCGACAGAAGGCGACCATCTCCTCGAAGTCGAGCGCCTCGGCTCCCTGGCTGAGCTGAACCACAGCGCACACCATCTCGCCGCGCTGCTCATCTGGGAGACCGATCACGGCCACCTCGCCCACCTTGGGGTGGGTGCTGAGCAGGTCCTCGATCTCCTTGGCGCTGATGTTCTCACCCTTGCGAACGATCACGTCCTTGAGGCGCCCGGTCAACGAGAGGTGGCCATCTTCACGGAGCACCCCAAGGTCGCCGGTCCTGAACCAGCCCTCCTCGTCGAACGCATCGTCGTTGAGCGCCGGGTCGGTGTAGCCCCGGAACACCATCGGACCCTTGACCCGGATCTCTCCCTCGTGGCCCGGTGCGGCCACCTCGCCCCCAAGGGTGAAAATCCTCACGGTGGCGCCCTCGACCGGCGCGCCATCGGTGTTGGCGAGCTGCTCATCGGTGTCATGTGGCGAACCGTTGGCGATCATGGGGACTTCGGTCATGCCGTACCCGTGGACCACGCCACGCCCGCCGATCTCGTCGCGTACCTCGAAGTGGAGGTTGGGCGGCTTGGCAGCTCCACCACCGGACATGAGGCGGAGCGTCGGGAAGATTGAAGTGCCTGGCTGCGCACGCTGCTCGTTGAGGTACGCGACGTAGAAGGCGGTGGAGCCGCCGACCATGGTCACCTGATGGCGATT
>CAITOG010000029.1 GCA_903893955.1 uncultured Actinomycetes bacterium | reverse complement strand
GCGCTCGACGCCGCTGTCGGCGTCGTCTCTGGGAGGCGAGCGACCGCTGGGTGGGTGGCCTGCCTCGTTCCTCGATCACAGATGGCATCGTACGAGCCCGCTCGGGTCGGCTTCAGCCAAGATGCTTCGATGATCGAATGAAGTGCGGGATCCCACCATTACCCTGTTGCCATGACGAATTCAGCCCCCCCTCCTGACGAGACAAAGCTCGGTCCTGACGTCATCCGTGCCGGTGTCGTGGTGGTGCTCGGCACCATCATGGCGATCCTCGACACCACCATCGTGGCGGTCGCCCTCGACACCCTCGCCAAGGACTTCCACGTCTCGATCTCAACGATCCAATGGGTGACCACCGGCTACCTTCTCGCGCTTGCTGTCGTGATCCCGGTGACCGGATGGGCGGTCCACCGCATCGGGGCGAAACCCCTCTACATCACCTCGCTCGCCCTGTTCATCGCTGGCTCGGTGCTGTGTGGCTTGGCGTGGTCGGCGACGAGCCTCATCGTCTTCCGCATCCTTCAGGGCATCGGTGGCGGCATGATCCTGCCGGTCGGACAGACCATCATGGCCCGGACCGCAGGGCCGAAGAAGATGGGCCAGGTCATGGGCATCATCGGCGTGCCAACGCTCCTCGGGCCGATCCTCGGCCCGGTGATCGGTGGTGCCATCGTGACGAACATCTCCTGGCGGTGGATCTTCTTCGTGAACGTGCCGATCGGGATCGTCGCGCTCTACTTGGCCGTGAGGTTCCTCAAGCCCTCCGAGCGTGATCGGACACATCGCTTCGACCTCCTCGGCTTCTTGTTCCTCTCCCCCGGCCTTGCCCTGATCGTCTATGGCCTCTCGGAGGTTGGCAACCAAGGCGGCTTCTCGAGCACCTCGGTGCGATTGAGCTTGGGGATCGGCATCGTGCTAACGATCGCCTTCGTCTTTCGATCGCTTCGAGCTCCAGAACCCCTCATGGACATGCGACTCTTCAAGAACCGAACGTTCTCGATCGCCTCTGTGTGCATCTTTCTGACCGGTGCGACGCTCTATGGGACGATGTTCCTGCTGCCGCTGTACTACCAGGTAGTCCGAGGGGAATCGCCGTGGATGGCTGGTCTCTTGATGGCTCCCCAGGGCATCGGTGCAGCCCTCATGATGCGCAAGGCCGGCATTTGGTCTGATCGCTACGGGGCTCGTCGGGTCGTGCCGATCGGGATGGCGATCCTGGCACTCGGGACGTTCGCTTATACCCAGGTATCGGGATCGACGTCCTACGCGTTCTTAGCCTCGGCGCTCTTCGTCCGTGGCATCGGGCTCGGGCTCGGGATGATGCCTGTGTTCGCAGCCTCATATCGAGAGCTGAGCCACGAACAGATCCCACGCGCCACGACGGCGACCAACATCCTGCGGCAGGTCGGTGGCTCCCTCGGCGTTGCGATCTTCGCCGTGGTGCTCCAGACGCAGATTGCTCTTCGCCTTCCGACCGCTGGCCCGGGTGTCCTTGGTGAGGCAGGGGTCGCGATCCCCATCGACGTGGTCAACAAGCTCGCTCAAGCCTTCGCCACCTCGTTCTGGTGGTCGTTCGGCACCTGCGTCATCGCCATCATCCCGGCACTCTTCTTGCCAGCTGCCCCGTCGCTCGCACCGTCGCTCCCGATGGACGAGGTCAGTGAGCTCGACGTCTAGAGACGACTGCGAATCTCCGCCACGCCGTTTGACACCCTGTCGAACACGGGACTGAGCAGGTCCTTGAGGTTCTTCTCGCCGAGGTTCAACTGGACCAGAGCGTCATCGATTGCACCCCGGATGTCCGTCAGGACCTTCTCGACATCAAACTCGAATGCTCCTCGTGACTCACCGTCGGCCATCACGCCACCTCCTCGTCGTTCCTGCACCCAGCGTGCGCCAGCTGCTGGCCCTGGTCAAGGGCCGAAAGCCCCTAACGTCGCCACCGTGATGATCATGCGACTGGTCAGCTGATGGGCATGCTCCCCGACCAGGTCGACCCAGGTGATCTGGGCCCTGGCCCCTGGCGCTGGTTGGTGACCTGGGGTGCCCTGCTTCGGCCAAACTGGCACGCCGAGGTGGTCGAAGCGTTCGATGTGGACGAAGCGCTCGAGGTGGCACGCACGCTGCGCCCAGACCTCCCACCGCCACGGGTGGCCATCCTTGCTCGCCAGGACGAAAGAGGTTGATCCTCTAGCCTCTGGGGATCTCGCGATTCCTAGGAGGAAAATGGTGACGGATCTCTTCTCGCTCGAGGGCAAGGTGGCACTCGTCACCGGAGGAAGCCGAGGCATCGGTGCCATGATCGCGAGAGGGCTCCTCGATGCTGGGAGTCGGGTCTACATCTCCTCGCGCAAGGCGGAACAGCTCGAGGCGACCGCCCAGGAGCTCAGCGCATATGGATGGTGCAGGGCGATCCCCGCCGACCTGTCGACCGAAGCCGCCGCGATCGCGCTGGCCGAGGAGCTCACCGAGCGAGAAGACCAGCTCGACATCCTCGTCAACAATGCCGGGGCGACCTGGGGTGCGCCGATCGCGGAGTATGACGAGACAGCGTTCGAGCGGGTGCTGGCGTTGAACGTCAAGGGGGTGTTCCACCTGACCCGCGAGCTCTTGCCGCTCCTCGAGGCAGCCGGGACCCCTGAGGAGCCGGCTCGTGTGATCAACATCGGCTCGATCGACGGCATCCACGTCCCGATGATGGAGACCTACGCGTACTCCGCGTCGAAGGCAGCGGTCCATCAGCTGACTCGCCATCTCGCCAAGCGACTGGCACCCTCGATTACCGTCAACGCCATCGCCCCAGGGCCGTTCGAGTCGAAGATGATGGCAGCCACCCTCGACGCCTTCGGCGAGCAGATCGCAGCGTCAGCACCGCTCAAGAGGATCGGCAGGCCAGATGACATGGCTGGAACTGCGGTCTTCCTCTCGTCTCGTGCAGGCTCCTATCTGACAGGGGCGATCATCCCCGTCGATGGTGGTATCGCCACCGTCGGCACAGCATGAGTCGGCTGCTGCTGCGAGGTAGCGTGTCCGAGAGTCCCGAGGAGGCAGAAGCCCAGCTATGAGCACACAGTCGAGCAATCCAGAGGGTGTCGTCGATGTCGTCATCGAGATCCCTGCCGGCAGCCGCAACAAGTACGAGTTCGATCACGAGACGAATGTGTTCCGACTCGATCGACGCCTGTTCACTGCGACCAGGTACCCAAGTGACTACGGGTTCGTCCCTGACACGCTCTCTGAGGACGGCGATCCGTTGGACGCCCTGGTCCTGCTCGACGACCCGACCTTCCCAGGGTGCTGGATCACGACTCGCATCATCGGGGTGTTCTTCATGACCGATGAGGCGGGCCCAGACGCCAAGCTGATCACGGTGGTTGACAAGGATCCGAACCGCAGCTACATCAAGGACATCGGCGACCTGCCGGCGCACCTGCTCGACGAGATCTCCCACTTCTTCAAGATCTACAAGGATCTCGAGCCAGGCAAGACCTCGGATCCCCGAGAGTTCCTCGGTCGCGATGAGGCGATTAAGGAGCTCGAGGCCTGTCGTCGGCGATTCCGCGAGAGCGGCTCGCACTGAGCCCATCGGGTACCCTCGACTGACCGGGGGCAGTGCAGATGACCCCGTCTGACGAGGGGGAAAAATGGCGCACGAGCGGCATGAGGTCCAAGAGGCAGTCGATCGCTATGTCGAGCTACGAAACAAGATCGACCAAGGCGACCTGACGAGCTTCGCAGTGCTCGCTGATCTCTACACCGACGACGCGGTTTACATCGATGCTGCCTGGGGGCGACTCGAAGGGCGTCCGGCGATCGACAATTGGCTCGAGGAGTCGATGGTGGGGCTGCTCGACTGGCGGTTCCCCATCGAGTTCACCGCAATCGAAGGCGATCACGTCATCGTCAAGTGGACGCAGATCCTGCCGGTCAAGCGACCCGACGGCTCCGACTACACCCAGTCCGCCTACTCCCACCTGATCTACGCAGGTGGCGGGAAGTTCTCCTACGAGGAGGACACCTACAACATGCTCCACGTCATCGAGGACATCACGACGTCAGGCTGGCAGCCGACTGAACCCATGAACGTCCCGCCACCGGACCCCAACCGAAACTGGGCACCCTGAGGTAGCTCGGATCCTCAACTCGGAGGACTGCCCAGCGTCACCGGGACGGTGAGCCGCCTCGAACCTCGCATCACGGTGACCTGGATCACCTGACCGGGCTTGTGTGACTTGGTGATCTGGGTGACCTGATCAGCCGACGAGATCGCCTTGCCGTCGATGGCCACGATCACGTCACCCTGTGCCAACCCGGCCTTTGCGGCTGGCGAGCCGGACTGGACGACGAGGATCACCGCACCGCTCGTCGGAGTGAGGTTGTACTGGGTCCGCAGATCAGGCGTCAGGGTCGAGATCTCGACGCCCATGTAGCCACCAGTCGACGGCGACGCGGTACCCCCCTTCTCGAGCTCTGGCAGCAGCAGCTCGATACGCGCCGACGGGATGGCGAAGCCGATGTTCTGTGCACTCGATCCCGAGGAGGTGTTGCCTGCTACCGCAGTGTTCATCCCGATGACGTCACCAGCTGCGTCGAGGAGCGGTCCGCCGGAGTTGCCAGGGTTGATGGCTGCATCGGTCTGGATCATGTTCGTCAGGGTCTCGGTCGAGCTCGATGAGCTGTCACCAGCGGTCACGGTCCGCCCAAGCGCAGAGATAATCCCCTGCGTCACCGTCGGTGTCCCCGCGGCGAGCCCGAGGGCATTGCCGATGGCGACGGCAGCATCGCCAACCTGGACCTTGCTCGAGTTGCCGAAGGTCACCGGCGGCAGATTGCTGGCGTTCTCGATGCGGAGCAGAGCGACATCATTCGATGGATCACGGCCGACGAGCACCGCAGGCAGCGTCTTGGTCGAGCCTGACCGCGTGACCGTGATCGTGCCACCGCCGACGCCGAGCGCGATGACGTGGTTGTTGGTCATGACCAAGCCGTCGGACGAGATGATCATGCCGGTCCCCTGGTCCTCTGTGCCCTGGTTCCTGACATCGATCGAGACGATCGACGGCAGGGCCCGCTGCACCAACGTGGGGATGGCCACGCCATTGGGGAGCCGCGCAGCCGCTGGAGAGTTGTCGGTCCTGACGATGGTGAGCCCATTGCTGGACGAGCTCGACGAGACCTTGCCGCCGATGATGCCGCCAAGGATCGCAGCGAGGAGGACCACCGCCGGTAGGACCCAGGTGCGACGTCGAGAGGGTCGCGACGGTGGCTCCTGCGCTCTCGTGGGCCCACCTTCGTTCGAGCTTGAAGTGCTGCGTGGCTCGAGTGGCAGCGACGGCCATGTCGACGTGGCGTCAGGCGACGGCACTGCAGGCACGGGCTCGGTAGGGCCAGGAGGGACGAGTGGGCCCGGGGCCGTCGCAGGAAGGTTGTCGCTGCTCTCGTCAGTGCCGCTGTCGTCGCTCACGTTCGCTCCTCGAAGGCCTTCGGCCTGGTGCTCTCGGACCTCTAAGACTATGGGAGGCGGCACGTGTGGGGGCCACGGCCAGCCCGATGCAGGGAAGGTCGCCTCTGGGCTGTAGATTTGTCGGGCCATGAGTCGACGCATCGAGATCCAGCTCACCAGCCGCACAGGCGACGATCAGTGGACCTGGCGCGCAGCCGGGGCCCGCGAGCCACGCGGCCTTGTGCCAGCGACGCTCGTGCCGGACGGAACCGAGGTCGGTGCCGTCGTCAAGGCGGACGTCGAGTTCAGCCTCGACGGCATCGAGGTCCTCTCCATCAGCGCACCGGTCGCTGCTGCGCCAAAGCCGCCAAAGGGCGAGGTGATCGAGATCCTGGGCTCAGGCCGCCAGGAGGCTGGCGTCTCGTGGACCCTCGCCCCCAAGGCGAAGCGCTCCCGTCGTGACGGCGAAGGCCGAGGCGGCCGTGATGGCCGAGATGGCGGACGCCGCGACAGCCGACCGGGTCGCCCTGGTGGTGCTGACGATCGTCGGGGTGGCGCTGGTCGTGGACGCGACGCCCGAGGCGGATCGTCACGACCAGGCGGGGGACGTGAAGGCCGACCGCAAGGACCACCGCAGTCGACAGAGCATCGAAACGCTCTGCTCGCCGCCCTCGAGCCAGCGCAGCTCCCCATCGCCGAGCAGCTGCTTCGTGGCGGCATCCCGGCAGTGCGCCAGGCCATCGACACGCAGAGCCGAGAGGCTCGTGCTGCTGGGCAGCCACCTGTCGCTGGTGAGGCGATCTTGACCATCGCCGAGCAGCTGTTGCCCCTGACGACGCTTGCGGCGTGGAAGGACCGGGCTGCGGGTGCCCTCAGCGCCGGCAAGGAGACGCGACTTCGCGACCTTCGTGCTGTGGTGACCGCTTCTCGATCGGTCTCGTTGGACGAGGAAGGCCGTCAGATGGCCAAGACCTTGCGCGAGTCCCTCGACGGACGCGTGAAGGCGCTTGGCGAGGAGTGGGTCGGCCGTATGACCACCGCCCTCGACGAGGGCCGTCTGGTTGACGCACTTCGCACCTCTGCTCGACCACCTGAGCCCTCGACGCGGTGCCCAAGCGATGTCGCAACTCGGCTCGCGGAGTCGGCGAGTGCTGCACTGACGCCTGAGACGGATCCCCGTGAGTGGATGGCGATCCTCGACGCGGTGTGCGACTCTCCTGTTCGTCGTAACGTCAAGCCGGTCGGGATCCCACCGGAGAATGACACTGAGGCAGCTGCCCGCAACGCCGCAGGACTGGTGCCCGCGCTGGCCAAGCTGCTCGGTCTCCGGATCCCGCCGCCGCCGCCTCGACGCGCAGTCCATCGCCGTGAGGATGTCAGGCGTCCCGACGGAGTGTGAGCAGTCGGGCCTTGAAGCCCGACTTCTCAAGCAGGCTCTTCCAATCCCGATCCCCTGGAAGGGCCAACGCATCGATGTCCTCACATCGGCCGTCGAGCCAGCCCAGCGCCGACGCCATGAGCTCAGGGCCTGCGCCGAGGCGTCGTGCGTCGACTCGCACGTAGCACGCAGCCCATCCCACCCCTTCGTTGACCCAGGCGATCGAGACACCCCGACCCTGCTCGTCGACGAACATGGCGTGGGCGTGCTCGGCGAGGATCGCAGCTGTTCGTTCATGGGCACCTGACGGTTGCCCTGAGGCGAGCCACGCTGTCAGGAGGGCCTCGCCACCCCGTCGAGTTGCGAGGCCGCTGGCGGCCTCCTCGAGCACTTCTGCGAGGAGCGGGGCATCGGATGAAACTGCTGGGCGAGCGCCCACGCGCTCAGGCTCCTTCTTGGAGGAGCTGCGCGGCCTTGTTCAGGATCGTCCGCCGCCCTCTGGTGGCCGATTCATAGGCCACCAGCTCATCGAGCTCGGCAGGACTGAAACTCTCGAGCAGCCTCACGACCTGCGAGGCCGAGAGGTCGTCATATCCGGCGATGAGATGATCGATCGGCGCAGGGGCCACCGCAGCGGGCTCCTCAGTCGTCGTCGGCTCAGAGGTAGCGGTGTCCTCGTTCGTGTCGCTGGCCCTCTCAGGCTCAGTCGACCTACCAGGGCCGGTCAGGTCCTTGAAGCGTCGCACGATCTCCTTGGAACCATGCTGCACCGCCATCTCGCCGATGAAGCGGGCATTTCGGAGCTGGAGCTCGACTCGCTGGCGCCCTCGCTCCGCTGATCCCTCGAGATCACCCTTCATCGCCGCCAGGGCGCCGATCGGTGCGAACACGAACTGGTCCATCAACCGGTGGATCCCGTCCGCCGAACCTGGCTCGGCGTGGGTGTCGTCGTCCTCAGACACAGTCCCGGCAGAGCTTCTTCTTCTT
>CAITOG010000028.1 GCA_903893955.1 uncultured Actinomycetes bacterium | reverse complement strand
GATCTGACCAGCACTCGACCCGCCGCTGCACCGAGCGCATCGCGTACGAGGTCGGCCCACCAGACGTCAGGCCCCGCGCCGCTCGCGGCTTGGACAACAGGGGTCTCTGACGGGCTGATCGAATCGACGCGCTCTCGCAGGCTCGTGAGCTCGTCGTCGATCAGGTGAAGCGAACGAGCAATCGTCGAGAGCGCTCTCGTCGTCTGTCCGGCGATCCAGTCGATGTACCAGAGCCCCGCCTTGCGCATGGTCTTCTTGACCAGCGCGCCTGCAGGCTGGTTGGACTCGACGGGCACGAGCGGGTCGATGTGCGCCGTGGCATCCACTGCCCGGAGCGTCTCGGTCAGTGCGCCGGTTCGACCCTGGAGCGGCGCGTACTGATGGAAGAGCCGCTCGAGCTCACGTTCCTTGCGGGCATCGAAGTTCCCCGCCGCCCTGCGCCGACGCACCTCATCGGCGATCTCGGCGCGGACCTCATCGAGGTTGATCGTCCCCTCTGTCACACGTCCTCCCTCGCCTGGACACCACTCACCAGCTCGACATCGACCGGCAGGTTGACCCGACCACTCGCACGCCCCTCATAGAGGACCTCGAAGGTCACCGCCTCCTCGCGCCAGTCGTAGGTGATCCCACCCAGGCGGTTCTGGATCCCGACGCCCACCTTGAAGGCACCATCGGTATAGGGCCAGGTGTCGAAGTGGAACACCGCCTCGCCATCCCCTGCAGCGAGATCGAACTCTCGCCCGATGATGTCGGAGTCGGTCCTGATCTGCACGCCGCCCTTAGGTCCAAAGACCTCGATGCCGAACTTCACGCCCTCGACCGGCACGTCGGCATGGAAGCCGATGTGGATGCTCACCGGATCCTGGCTCTTGAGGTAGGGCGCAGACTCGCAGCCTGGATACGTGGCTCGCACCGTCGTCAGCCGGACAGGGCGATGGTCGGCGACCACCCGGTCACCCGTGGTGTCGCTCGCATCATCATCGTCCTGACGGAACGATTCGTCGCCGATCTCGAGGAGGCTCTCTCGAAAGACCCGGACAGCCTGGCCAGTCGGTCCATCTCCGATCATCTTGCCCTCGTCGAGCACCACGGCCCGCTGGCAGATCGAACGGACCTGGTCTGGAGAGTGGGAGACGAAGATGATGGTCCGTCCGTCCTCTTGGAACTGTCGGATGCGATCGAGGCACTTTCGCTGGAACCGCTCGTCGCCCACTGCGAGGACCTCGTCGACGACCAGGATGTCCGGGTCGACGTTGACCGCCACGGCGAAGCCCAGGCGCACGTACATCCCCGATGAGTAGAACTTCACCTGGTTGTCGATGAACTGCTCGAGCTCAGCGAAGCCGACGATGTCGTCGAAGACCGCGTCGACGTCCTTGCGCGAGAGACCCAGCATCGAGCCGTTGAGGTAGATGTTGTCCCGACCCGACAGCTCCGGCTGGAAACCAGCGCCGAGCTCGAGCAGGCCAGCGAGCTTCCCGCGGACCACGATCTGACCCGAGGTCGGCTGCAGCACACCGCAGATGCACTTGAGCAAGGTGGACTTTCCCGAGCCGTTGTGGCCCAGGATGCCGAGCGTCTCGCCCTCGGCGACTTCGAAACCGACATCCTTGAGCGCCCACAGATCGGTGTAGCGAGTGGCATTGGTCCGGATGAGGCGCTCCTTGAGCGAGGTGCCCCGCTCGTGGAAGAGCCGGAAGCGCTTCGAGACGTCCTGGATGTCGACGGCGACGGCCATTGCGTCTAGAGCTCCTCGGCGAAGTTGCCCTCGAGGCGCCCGAAGACAGCCAGGGCGATCCAGAGGAGCAGAGCTCCAGCGACGATGAGCGCCAGGTTCATCAACAGGTAGGTGCTGTAGCCCCATGGCGGCAAGAGGGCGACCGACTCGTGCCCCGGGCTCGTCAGGTTGACCACTGGGTGGGCATAGAGGACCCGCTGCGCGGTCAGGATGATCGGCGCCATCGGGTTGAGCACGAGGTAGAGGGTCGAGGACAGCGTGCCGAGGTGGGGCCGGATCTGATGCCAATAGGAGTAGACGATCGGGCACGCCCAGAACCAGGCGGTCAGCAAGACATCGATCAGGTGTCGCATGTCACGCAGGTAGACGTTCGCCGCCGAGAGCAAGATCCCGAGCGCCGAGGCGATGAGCGCCGTCGCAACGAAGGAGAGGATCAACAGAGGCAGCATCGGCCAGTCAGGCGCGTACTGGAACACGATCAGGAAGATGACCATCACGATCGATTGGAAGAACATGAAGACCGCGGAGGTCCCGATCGACGCCAGAGCGAGGATCTCTCGAGGGAACGCCACCTTCTTGACGATCCCCGCCCGATCCACGATCACGCCGGTCGCGGTCGAGACGCCGGTCTGGAAGAAGTTCCAGAACAAGAGCCCGGAGAAGAGATAGATGACGAAGTCGGGGTAGGCGTTCTTGAGCACCACGCCGAAGACGAACCAGAAGATGACCAGCGTCATCGCTGGCGCCACCATCGACCACAGCAACCCGAGGGCAGAGTTCTTGTACTTGACCTT
>CAITOG010000027.1 GCA_903893955.1 uncultured Actinomycetes bacterium | reverse complement strand
GGCGACGCTCGAGCAGATGGCGGCGCAGATCCCGCTCGGCCGCCTCGGTGCTCCTGAGGAGGTTGCCAAGGTCGTCAGGTTCCTTGCCTCCCCAGAGGCCTCCTATGTCACCGGCTCGGTCATCACCGTCGACGGCGGCCTCGGCATGGGGATGTGAGCGGAATCGCCGCTCGCCCACGTCCTCGAGGCGCTACCGTCGTACCCGGACCGTCACGTCGGCGGACAGCGAAAGGAGCACCTGATGGCAGATGACGCCACCTTCGAGAAGTTCAAGGGATGCGCAGTCGAGGTGCTGCAGGTCTCCCCTGACGCCATCGTCCCCGAAGCATCCTTCGCTGATGACCTCGATGCCGACAGCCTGGACCTCGTCGAGCTCGTGATGGCCCTCGAAGAGGCCTTCGACATCACCGTCGAAGAGGATGAGATCGAGAACGTCTCGACGGTCGGCGAGGCGTACACCCTCATCACCTCCAAGCTCTGATGCAGCTCGGGAGGACCCCGAGCGGCGAGCCGATCAGCGGCCATCGGGTGGTCGTGACCGGCATCGGCGCGGTGACGTGTTGCGGCGTCGGAGCTGACGCTCTCTTTGCAGGGCTGCTCGACGAGCGATTCAACGACGACCGCACCATCCCGGACTTCGACCCAAGTGCCTTCTTCGGACCCAAGGAGGTCCGGCGAGTCGACAGATTCGCGCAGGTGTCGCTCGCCGCAGCGGTCGAGGCCTTCGAGTCGTCGGGGATCAGCGATCTGTCGGGCGACCGCTTCGGCGTGATCTTCGGTACCGGCATCGGCGGCATGACGACGCTGACAGCCCAAGAGCGCGTCCTGAGCGGGAAAGGCGCCAACCGCGTCTCACCCTTCCTCGCTCCCATGATCATGCCCAATGCGGGGGCTGCTCAGATCGCGATGCGGCTTGGCGCCAACGGTCCGGTCGAGACCGTCACCACAGCCTGTGCAGCTGGCACCCACTCGTTAGGGGCTGCCGCGAGGTTGGTGGCCAGCGGTCGGGTTGACGTCGCCATTGGGGGTGGCGGCGAGGCTGTCATGGATCCGTTGACCTTTGCAGGCTTCGCCAACATGACAGCGCTGTCGAACAGCGGGATCTCACGGCCCTTCGATGTCGATCGAGACGGATTCGTGATGTCGGAGGGTGCTGGCGCTCTCGTGCTCGAGTCGCTCGACCATGCCCTCGCACGTGGCGCCACGATCCTCGCCGAGGTGCTCGGCGCTGCTTCGACAGCGGATGCCTTCCACATCACTGCCCCTCGAGAAGATGGCGCTGGCGCGGCAAGGTGCATGGAGCTGGTACTTCTCGATGCAGGCCTCTCCCCCACCGACGTCGGTCACATCAATGCCCATGGCACGTCGACGCCGTTGAACGATCGAGCGGAGGCGGTGGCCATCTCCGCCGTGTTCGGCCCCGAAGCGCCGCCGGTGACCTCGGCCAAAGGCGTGACCGGTCACAGCCTCGGCGGCGCAGGTGCGATCGAGGCCGTTGCCTCGGTCATGACGATCGAGCGTTCGGTGATCCCGCCGACTGCAGGACTCACGAACATCGACCCGGCCATCGAGCTCGACGTGGTCCACGGATCCGCCCGGCCGCTCGAACAGCCGATCGTGCTGTCGAACTCGTTCGGGTTCGGCGGCCACAACGGCTGCCTCATCCTCGGCGCCTTCGCCTAGGCGTCGATCGCTGCGCGCAGCTCGCCGATGAACGCTGCCGCCCCGTCGGGACCGCAGCCCTCCGAGAGGCGTCGCACCAGAGCCGAGCCGACCACGACACCGTCGGCGACCTCAGTCACCCTTCGCGCCTGATCTGGCGTCGAGACGCCGATGCCGACGCACACGGGCGGCGAGGTGGTGTGGCGGATCTTCTCGACCACCACGGCGGCCTCGTCGCCAAGTTCGCTCCGCTCACCAGTCACGCCCATCCGGGCCACGGCATAGACGAAGCCGCGGCTACGACTGCATACGTGCGCCGTGCGCTCAGGCGAGGTCGACGGCGCCACCAGCAAGACGGTAGCGATCCCGATGTCGTCGCAGACCCTCGCCCACCCATCGATCTCTTCGAGACTCAGATCCGGGACGATCGCTCCAGAGACACCAGCGTCGATGGCAAGCCCAGCAAAGCGCTCGTGGCCGAGATGGGCGATCACGTTGTAGTAGGTCATCACGACGAGCGGCACCGCAATGTCACGTCGGGCGAGCTCGGCGAGTGCAGAGACCGCTGTCGTCCCGGCCTCCAGGCTGCGGATGCCCGCCGCTTGGATCGTCGGTCCGTCGATGATCGGGTCCGAGAACGGGAGCCCGACCTCAATCGCATCGGCTCCAGCGAGCGACAGGGCCTCGATCGTATCGATCCAGTCGGGCTCAGCTCCGGCCATCACATAGGGAACCAGCAGCTTGCGGCCAGCGGCAGCGTGCTCAGCGAAGGACAGGGTCAGATCGGGTGCCGCCATCTCACCCTTCTCCACGCAAGATGGCCCGAACCTGTGCCACGTCCTTGTCGCCTCGTCCTGACAGGTTCAACAGCACTGTCGATCCGTGAGGGATCTCGCCGCCTGCCTCGCGGATGATCCAGGCAAGGCCGTGTGCGGTCTCGAGGGCGGGGATGATGCCCTCGAGACGAGCCAACATCTGCAGCGCCTCGAGCACTTCCTCGTCGCCTGCGCTGACGTAGCGAGCCCGACCGATCTCATCGAGGTGCGCGTGCTCGGGACCGATGCCTGGATAGTCGAGCCCGGCCGAGATCGAATGCGCCTCGGTGATCTGCCCCTGATCGTCCTGGATGAGCTGCGAACGCATGCCGTGGAGCACGCCCGGACTCCCCGTCGTCACGGCGGCGCCGCCGGCAGCCTCAACACCGATGAGCGAGGCGTCGGTATCGACGAAGCCAGCGAAGATCCCAGCTGCATTCGATCCGCCCCCAACGCACGCGACGACGAAATCAGGGACACCGTGCTCATCGTCGAGCAGCTGTTGGCGAGCCTCGTCGCCGATGACGCGCTGGAACTCTCGGACCATCCAGGGGAATGGGTGGGGACCCATCACCGACCCGAGGCAGTAGTGCGTGTCCTCCACCTCTGCAACCCACGTCCTCATAGCCTCGTTGACTGCGTCCTTCAAGGTCCGAGACCCTGTCGTCACGGCGTGGACGGTCGCCCCGAGCAGCTCCATGCGAAAGACGTTGAGCTGCTGGCGTTGCGTGTCGACCTCGCCCATGTAGACCGTGCACTCGAGTCCGAGCAGCGCCGCAGCGGTCGCGGAGGCGACGCCGTGCTGACCGGCCCCCGTCTCGGCGATCATCTTGGTCTTGCCCATCCGCTTGGTCAGCAGGGCCTGCCCGATGACGTTGTTGAGCTTGTGAGAACCCGTGTGCGCGAGATCTTCTCGCTTGAGCAGCAAGGTGATGCCGAGGTGCTCAGAGAGCCGATGGCACTTGGTCACCGGCGTCGGTCGCCCGCCGAAGGTCCGCAGGATCCCTCGATACTCCTCGATGAACGCAGGGTCGCTCCACGCCTCTCGGAACGCTTGCTCGAGCTCCTGACAGGCTGGCATCAGGGGCTCAGGGACGAATCGCCCTCCAAACGTCCCGAACCGCCCGGTCGTCCCAGGGTCTCCCATGATCGACACGTCAGCTCCTCGTCCAGTCGAAGGGGCCGTCATCTGCGTCACGACTCCGATTGTCTTGTGGTCCTGGGAGCGATCGGACAGCGTCGACGAATGCCTTCATCTTGAAGGGGTCCTTCACGCCTGGGGCCATCTCGACGCCACTTGCGACATCGACGCCAAACGGGTGGAAATGCTCGATCGCCATCCCGACGTTCTCAGGCGTCAGCCCTCCCGAGACGATCAAGGTCTCGGCATTCTCGACCCCTTCAGCAAGACGCCAGTCAAAGAGCTCGCCACTGCCAGGGTTCGGGCCGTCGACGAGGAGCAGGTCGGCTCCGATCTCGGAGAAGCCTGCTATCAGTGGGCTGGTGGCTGGCAGCGCCTTGATCACGAGCGGCACGCGCTCGGCCACGTAGCGCACCTGCTCCGCCGTCTCGTGGCCGTGGAGCTGTACGCCCCCGAGACCCAGCTGGTTGGCGATCTCGACGACCCGCAACGGCGCCTCGTCCCTGAAGACGCCGATAGAGAGCGACTCGGCAGGCAGCCGACGCACGATGTCGCCAGCGGTACTGACCGACACCTGGCGAGGCGACGGAGCGAAGATCATCCCGATGGCGTCGACGCCCAACCCGACTGCGATGAGCGCGTCCGCCTCGGTGGTGATGCCGCAGATCTTGAGGAACGTACCGTCCCCTGGTTCCCTCATGGGCGCACCCCGACGGGATGCCCCGAGAGCCGGGCGACGGCCCCGACCCGATCATCGGCAGTGACCACCGACTGACCGACCAAGATCGCGTCGTAGCCCGCTGCCGCAAGTCGTTCGGCGTCCTCAGGTCCCCTCACCCCAGACTCCGCCACAGCGACGACCCCTGCGGGAATGCGGTCCGCCACTCGGACCGCTCGCTCTGTGTCGACCTCGAAGGTGTGGAGATCGCGCTGGTTGACGCCGATGAGGTCAGCTCCTGCTTGCAAGGCACGATCGAGCTCGCTCTCGTCGTGCACCTCGACGAGGGCGCCGAGCGCGAGGT
>CAITOG010000026.1 GCA_903893955.1 uncultured Actinomycetes bacterium | reverse complement strand
CCAGAACACCAGGGTCGCCACCACCACGCCCTCGACAGAGATGTGGAAGTTCGACAGGGTGGCGTCGGAGATGATCAGACCTGCCGCGATCCCGATCAGTGACGAGAGCAGCCGGATTGTCCAGCGAACCAGCATGTGCGTGCCTCCACGACCTCGATGTTGCTACCCACCATAGGTCGCACACCCAGCCGAACCGCGGAGCAGCCTGGCTACGAAGCCAGCTTGTTGAAGCACGCCGTGATCGCGTTGGCACCCTTCGTGCTGACCCAGTTGGCAGGATCACTTTTGTCGCCGCCTGGGGTGAACGACCCCATGTCGAGGTCCCAGAAGTAGATCCCCGCCAGATGCTCTGCGTGAGCCACGTCGCACATGGCGGTGAACCAGTTGACCTGGACCTTCCGCTTGATGGGACCGGTGACGTCGAACTTCCAGGGCTGCCAATACGCGTGGGGAACCGCCGGGATCCCGACCTCGGAGAGCACCAGCTTGGATCGCTTGCCTGGAATCGCGTCGTAATCGAGCGAGTTCTCCAGGCTCTTCGTCAAAGTCGCCACCGAGGCGCTGTCGGGCTGGATGGTGGGGTCGTAGTCGTCGTAGGCCTGTGCGATCCCGTGACGGAAGAGGTAGGCAGTGTGTGAGGTGGACCCGACGAGCTGTCCTGGATAGATCTGCGCCGCCTCGCTCGACAGGTGGCTCCAGCGCTGGCTGAGCGCCGGCGTCACCATCGAGTCGAGCTCGCTCTCGAGATAGAAGGAGGCCACGCCCTTGCTAGCCGCCAGTTTCAGATACGGCTGCAGGAAGGTCCAATAGTTCGCAAACCACACCTTGGGCTGGCTGGGCTGGATCTCTCCTCTCCATGAGGCCCCAGGATGAAGGTTGCTCTCAAGCAACAGTGGGCGCAGCTCGACCGAGAGACCCTGGTCGGCGGCAAGCGTCACCATCTTTCGAAGCAAGGTCATCATGGGCGTCACCGAAGGGGTGTCATGAGGATCGTTCGAGTTCCAGCTCGTCATCTCGAACGGGAAGCTGAGCTGGACTGAATCGGCGTGGAGCCTCTTGGCGTAGTCGAACGTCGCTATCGCATGGTCGAGCGCAGTGGCTTCATCGAACTGTCCGACATCGACATAGATGGCGATCCCCCGCTGCTGCGATGGCGACGCGCCCGCTGGATCCGCCAAGGCCACTCCAGCCAGGCAATTGACAGCGAGCATGGCCCCAATGAGCCAGCGCCCCTTTGCGGCGAGAGACGGACGGTTCACAGAGGGAATCCTCCCACTCGCCCACGGGTCGCTGGGAGCGGCCTTTCGGTAACGGCGGCTCGAAGCCCCAACTCGAAGTTGAGAGCGTGACCAAGAGGCCGCTCCACCTCCGCTGAGCGTCGTGACGCTCAGCGCGTCCGAGTCCGGCCTCACGGCAACCACCACCGTCGCCCCGCTCGAGACAATGACAAGAGGGCCACCACGATGGCGGCCCTCTTGTCGCTTACCTCATCACCGCGGTGGCCCGTCTTTCAGCTGTCGAGTTGCATCCGAGATGCGGTCCGAGTTGCATCCGAATTTCAGGGACGGCCCTCCTTCTGCGGACGCCACCGGCTGCCCACCTTTGAGGTACTGCAGCCCCTTGGTTATCTTGACATTTTGACCTTACTAGTCCATTATTGATCTCAAAGGTAAAAACATCAAGAGATCTGAGCTTGGGATCGACCCATCGGGACGTAAAGGTAATAATGTCAAAACCAATTCGAGAAACAATCGAAGAGCTCTTCAGCCTGCATCCACAGGTCACCTCGGGTGACGTCGCCGCGGCAGCCGGCGTCTCAAGGCAGGCTGCGCACTATCACTTCAAGAAGATGGAGAAGAGTGGCCTCGTCCGTCACGAAGGAGCAGGCCGCACGGCGCACTATGTGAGGAACACCCTCCGCTCCGCCAGGTACAGCATCAAGGGACTCTCGGACAGCGACGTATGGACGCTCGAACACAGGGCGCTCAAGGATCTGGATCTGGTGATCCTCAACAACCAGGTGGTTGTTGCCAATCTGAACTTCACGTTCACCGAGATGGTGAACAACGCGATCGAGCACTCAGCAGGAGCCGTCATCGAGATAAGGTGGTTCCTCGACGAGATGCGCATTGCCTTCGAAGTTGAAGACGATGGCATCGGAGCCTTCAGACGGATGCGAGAGTCACGCGGGCTGGCGCGAGACTTCGATGCAATCGGGGAGATCGCAAAGAGTCGCCAGACCACCGACCCCGCCCACCACAGCGGACTCGGTATCTACCTTTCCTCCCGGTTGGCTGACCGATTCATCCTGTCTAGTGGCCACCTCGTCTGGACCACGGACCTCGAGCGCGATGACGCTGCCGTCGGATGGCTCGACGAAAAGCGCAAGGGCACGCTCGTGAGATGCGAGGTGCTCGGATCAACGGCTCGCACCCTTCATGATGTGTCCAACGACATGACTGATCCCGAGATCGTCGGGTCCAAGAGATCTCGCATTCGGGTCGATCTCTTCAGCGGCGATGGCTTCGTCTCGCGCACTCAGGCGAAGGCTCTCGCTGCGCGACTCGAGATGTTCGATCAGGTGGAGCTCGACTTCACCGGCGTGAACGAGATTGGACAGGGATTCGCCGACGAGCTCTTTAGGGTATGGCAAGTACAACACCCTGGGACCCGGCTCGTACCCGTCAACGCAAATCCCGCGATCCTGGCAGTTATTGGCCTGACAGCTCCCGGGATAGGTCGGAGCGCCCTCCACGAATGACCTGGGCCGTCCCGGCTGCCATCGCACTGAAAATCAGATGCAATCCCCCTGAAACAGCCATGCAATTCTCGCTGAAAATCAAATGCAACTCAACATCAGCTGCACCCACTCGTCGTGCCGCACGAGCTGCACACGTAGCACGAGCCTGCACGCTGCATCATGTCGCCACAGCTGTAGCAGTAGGGAGCATCGCGCTGCTCAGCTCGAGCCAGCGGCCCGGGGGTCGAGGTGAGCTCGATCGCCTCGGCGGTCACCATGCCGAAGGACTCGGTCACCGACTCCTCGACGCCGGGCAGGGTCGGCTGCGTCCGCTCTGCCGTCGAGAGCACGCCGAGCTCCTGGCGCTCCTCGAGCGACAGGTAGTCGAGCGCAAGTCGACGGAACATGTAGTCCACGAGGCTGGTAGCGATGCGCAGATCGGCGTCATCGGTGATGCCAGCGGGCTCGAAGCGCATGTTCGAGTACTTGCGGACGTAGGTTGCCAGCGGGACGCCGTGCTGGAGACCCAAGCTGATCGAGATCGAGAAGGCGTCCATGATCCCAGCCAGGGTCGAGCCCTGCTTCGAGACCTTGATGAAGACTTCGCCCGGACGACCGTCTTCGTACTCTCCGACCGTCACGTAGCCCTCGCAGTCGGCGACCTTGAAGGAGAACGTGTTCGAGCGGCGGCGGCGCGGAAGGCGCTCTCGCACCGCACCGACGAGCACCGATTCCGGCAGCGCCTTGGCGACAGCGAGCTGTGCCTCGAGGTCAGCGATGCGAGCCTGGAGGCCCTGGGGAGCGTCGTCTTCCTCCGCCCCCTTCTTGGTGGTCGACAGCGGCTGGGCAACCTTGCAGTTGTCCCGGTAGATCGCCACTGCCTTGACGCCGAGTCGCCATGCGTCGATGTGGAGCTGCTCGACGTCCTCGATCGAGACATCCTCAGGCATGTTGACCGTCTTCGAGATGGCGCCCGAGATGAATGGCTGGACTGCGCCCATCATCTTGACGTGGCCGAGGTAGTGGATCGTGTTGTCACCCATCGAGCAGGCGAACACAGGAAGGTGCTCTGCCTTGATGTGAGGGGCGCCGATGATCGACATGTTCTCGTTGACGTAGGCGACGATGTCTGCGGCCTGCTCCGGCGTGTAGCCGAGCTTGCCGAGAGCTCGAGAGACCGTCTGGTTGACGATCGACATGGTGCCACCACCGACGAGCTTCTTTGTCTTGACCAGACCGAGGTCAGGCTCGATGCCAGTGGT
>CAITOG010000025.1 GCA_903893955.1 uncultured Actinomycetes bacterium | reverse complement strand
CTGCAAGGGTCCTGAGCCTCACGATTCGAGCTCGGACGGCCATAGGCCCACTCTACGATGCACCCCTCTTGTGCTGGCTGCCCCTGACACGGCTGCGGCAACGGATCAGTACGCTCCACATGCGTGATCACCGCCGTCATCCTCGTCCCAGGCCTCGGTGCCGCCATCGGCGTGAGCGCGCTGGTGGTCATCGCCGTGATGGCCGTCGCCTTCATCGTGGGGCGCATCGCCAAGCGATATCGAGACATCGACGTCTTCTGGCCGCTCGGCTTCGTCGCAGTTGCGGTGTCGGGGTTCCTCTGTTCGGCCGGCAAGCTCGGCGCAAGCAATGTCCAGCGCACCCTCCTGCTCGCCTTGGTCGCCATCTGGGGGCTTCGGCTGGCAGCGCACCTGGCGTGGCGAGGCCGAGGCCAGGGAGAGGATCCTCGCTACACGATGATCCTGCGAGGGGCCAAAGGTCGCAGCGAGGTCCTCTACGCGCTCAAGGTCGTCTATGGGCTCCAGGCGGCGCTGATGTTCTTCGTCTCGCTCAGTGTCACTGTGGGGATGTTCGCCGGCCGGCCGATCGTTGCCTCGCAGATTCTCGGAGCGGTGGTCTGGCTGCTGGGTTTCGCGTTCGAGTCCATCGGCGACCTCCAGCTCTCGCGCTTCAAGGCTGATCCGACTAACGCCGGCCGAGTGATGGATCGAGGACTGTGGGCATGGACCCGCCACCCCAACTACTTTGGAGATGCCTGCTGCTGGTGGGGCGTGTTCCTCGTGGCTGCAGCCGGCGGGTGGGGTCTGCTCACTGTGCTGTCACCGCTGGTGATGAACCGGCTCTTGACCAGCGTGTCCGGCAAGCCGCTGCTCGAGGCCCGGATGGCCAAGACGCGTGTTGGATTCGCCGAGTACGTGGAGCGCACGTCTGCCTTCTTCCCGCGACCACCTCGGCGGCCCTGAGCTACTCCGCGGTCTCTGCGTCCGCCACGATGAGTCGCGGACCCGATGGCCAGTCGAGGTAGCGCCAGGTCCAGTTGACCATCACGCGGATCCGGTTGCGGAAGCCGACCAGGTAGTACAGGTGCAGGTTCAGCCACGCCAACCACCCGAGCGTCCCCTTGATGATCGGACCCTTCGGCAGCTTGGCGACAGCAGCCCGCCGTCCGATGGTGGCCATGATCCCCTTGTTGCGGAAACGGAATGCTGTCGTAGGTCGACCTTCGAGAACGTTGCGGATCTGTCGCCCACAGTGCTTGCCAGACTGGATGGCCACAGGAGCGAGCTGGGGGCAGATGTCGTCGCCTATGCCTGAGGGCACCGCCGCAGCATCGCCGATAGCCCACACTGTCCGCTCCTCGTCAACGGAGAGATCTGCCGCCACCTTGATCCGACCAGACGGGCCCGCTTCTTGTGCCACCTGATCGGCGATGGTGCCGCTTGCGGTCACCCCCGCTGCCCAGATGACTGCCGCCGAATCGAGGTGCTCACCGCTGTCGAGCGTGACGCCGGTGGCATCGACGCTCGTGACCGAGGTTCCAAGACGAAGGTCGACGCCCATCTTGGTCAGCTGTGCCGCGGTGTAGGTGCTCGCCGATTCAGGGAATGCCGTCAGGACCCGGGTGGCGACGTCGACCAAGATGACCCGAGTCTTTGACGGGTCGATCCGAAGGCGATCGCGGCGGATGCAGATGTCGAGCAGCTCGGTCACCGCACCAGAGGTCTCGACCCCCGTCGGGCCCCCACCCACCACCACGAACGTGATCGGCCCGGCTACCTCGGGCCCCTTGGCGTCAGCGTCCTCGAGCGCCAGCAGTATCGTGTTGCGGAGCTTTCGGGCATTCGCCAGCGTGTAGAGGGGGAATGCGTGCTCCTTGGCACCTGGGATGCCGAAGTAGGCGGCTGTGGCTCCCGATGCCAGGACGAGGTGATCGAACGAGAGGACATCGCCTCCAGCCAGCGTCACCGTCTTGGCGGCGTGATCGATGTGACGGACCGTGCCGTGTCGGAAGGTGATGTTCGATGCCTTGCCGAAGATCGTCCGGATCGGATAGGCGACGTCAGCAGGCTCAAGGCCGGCAGTTGCCACCTGGTAGAGCAAGGGCAGGAAGGTGTGGAAGTTGTGCGTGTCGACGATCGTCACGTCGACCGGAGCACCGGCGAGCTGCTTCGCCGCCTGAAGGCCAGCGAAGCCACCTCCGACGATGAGCACCGAGGGCCGGCGGTCCTGTGCGATCTCCACTGGCCCGTCGGGTTCCATGCATCGATCCTAGGGTGCGACCCGTTGCGGATCTGCGGTGCGGACCCGATCGCCACGGGGGCCGACGAACTCGGCCCCCGTGGTCGATCAGGCCTCCGACGGCTCGTCGCCCTCGGCCAAGATCCCATAGAGGCTGCGACGAGCCTCGCCGAGGATGGTCGCGGCTCGTGCGACCTGCTCTGGCGAACCCACCTGCAGGACCTGTCTCGCGGCCATGGCGACCTGACGACCTGCATGCATGAGCTCGCGGCCAGGCCCGCTGAGCGAATCGCCGGCATCCTCCCATGGGGTGCCGAGCTGCTGGCGCTGCTCCTCGACGAGTTCCCGACCAGCCGCGGTCAGCGCGAAGGTACGACCAGAGTCACCCTTCTCCTCGGCGATGAGGCCTTCGTCCTCGAGCTGCTGGAGCACCGGGTAGATCGAGCCGGGGCTCGGGCGCCAGACATCGCCAGAGCGCTCTGCGATCTCCTGGATGAGCTGGTAGCCATTGCGTGACTCCTCCTCCAAGAGCAGGAGCACGGCGGCTCGGACATCGCCTCGGCGACGTCGGCCACCTCGGCGGCCAGGACCGCCGAACCTGGGACCCCCGCCGAAGCCGGGACCTCCCCGAATCTTGCGACCGGGTCGACCGCGTCCACCACGTGGGCCTTCGCCCATCGAACTGACGAATTCAGTGTTGGTATGTGTCATCTCTTCCTCCTTGGCAGTTGTTTACGATATATCGTTACTATAACGATACAGGTCGTGACTGTCAACCATGTACTTTCAGGGCATTCCAGGGATGCGCTCGAGCCTTCCGCTCGATCAGGTGGTCGGTGCGTGGCACAGACAGAGTCACCGCGACCGGACAGCCCAGGGTCTCCAGGTCGTGCGACATCACCGCCCTCATCCCCTGTAGCGTTCGACCACGATCAAAAGCCACCGCCTCGACGGTTGCGGCAGGGGGACGAACCATGAGAGCGACGAGCCTCCTGAAGTCTCGACTCCCACGGGCGACTGGCCTCTCGTTTGCCCTTGCCATCTCATTTGGCGGGCTGACTGCTCTTCCCGCAGGCGCTGCGATCACCCAGAGCGCGTGGACCGACGTCGGTCCACCATCTGCCCCCTCTGGCTTGCCGAACTCCCACTTGAGCTCGGTGAGCTGCCCATCGAAGGGCATCTGCTTCGCCGCAGGGGACTATGTGGACGCGAACAAGCATTTTGGGATCATGGTCGCCAAGCAGCAGGACGGATCGTGGTTCCAGGCTGTTGACATCCTTCAGCCAAAGGACCCGTCGCCCTCCCCCAATCCGGATCTGAGCTCCATCGCATGTTCGAGCACCTCGGACTGCTGGGCTGTCGGCAGCTACACCGACTCGGCCTTCGCCCAGCAGTCGATGGCAACCCACTTCAATGGCACCAGCTGGAGCCGGGCCAAGAAGATCACGCCCCCCCGCAGATTCGAGCGGCACATCGCTGCTCGCGGCTGTGGCGTGCCCGAGCTCAACCTCGTGCGTGGCGGTCGGCAACTACCTCGAGCAGTTCCATGGCCGTGTCGCCATGTCGACGTCACTCGTCGGCGACACGTGGAGCCAGGAGAAGGCGGCCAAGCTACCGAAAGATGCGACCGACGTCTCCCCCTCGAAGTTCACCTCCGTCTCGTGCGTCTCCACGACAACGTGCTGGGCGGTGGGAAGCTACCTGAACAGTCGGCCAGCAAGCGCACCGATCGCCGCCGAGTGGTCGGCTGGAGCGTTCAAGCGCGCCTTCGCCACGGCATACCCGAATGATGCCAACCTCACCAGCGTGCCCGCCGTCCTCACCTCCATCTCGTGCAGCGGGTCAGCAGGCTGCCTCGCAGCTAGGACCTATCAGGACGGTCCAGCCACTGGCGAAGGATTCACCATTGTGTTGCATGGCACGACGTGGAGCCAGACCGCCCGCAAGCTCGTGCTGCCCTTCGACCATGCAACAGAACCGAACCTGTCCGCAGTCAACGTCGGGTGCGCGGCGAGTTTGTCGTGCATCGTCAGCGATCGATACACCTCGGGGATGGATTCACGAGTTGCCCTCACCAGCTTCACCCCTGGCCGGTGGGGTGCGCCGACCGGTTTCCCGTCCGAGGTGAACTTTGGATCCGAGATCGATGGTATTTCGTGCCACCAGGCCACCAGCTGCACCGCGGTCGGCGTCTCCGCAGCCTTCCCCTTCACCTCGAAGGCTACGAGCACGATCATCTCGCGCTAGCCCGATCGTCCCTCGGCGCGAGAGACATCGTCGAGGCGATGTGCCACGGGCAGGTCAGGGCATCTTGGAAAGAGCACCCGGCCTCGGGTGCCGTTGCCGACATCGATCACGAACCCGCAACGTCAACATGGCACGTCGTGGGGCCGGTGGGGCTCGAACCCACGACCGAGGGATTATGAGTCCCCTGCTCTGACCAACTGAGCTACGGCCCCTGATCTATTCCAGCTCTCGGGTTGCCACACTCATTCGTTGAGCGAACCTTCCCATCAACCTCGGTCGAAGCAGACGTCGAACTCGATCCACCCGACTCTACGCCGAGCGCCACCATCGCCGGCGAGGCGGGAGGTTGCCGATGCTGGGCCTGAGATCAGGACTTCCCGTCGAGGCCCTTGGCGAAGCGAGCGACGGTGTACGCGATCGTGGTCGGCACTGAGACGGCGAAGACAAGCAGCATGCCGAGCAGCACCAGCAGTGCCACGCCGTGGGTGTGGTCCCGCACGAAGGCGAAGGCGATGACACCAGCCTCGACCACGTAGGCGAGCAGTGCCCACTTGTACACCAGACGGAACTTGTCCCACGCGAAATCTTCAATCCGCGTTAGCAGGAACGCGGCGACGAAGAGCAAGATGAATGCCGTCGACAAGACAACCACGGGCAGGAACAGTGGAACATGGCGCGGGACGAAGGACGCCATGAAGATCCCGCCGACGATCACTAGTCCAAGAGCGATCGTCGCCAGCACGTCGACCGGCGGATAGCGCCGCTCCACCAGGTCCCCTGTCGAGGCGTGCCCACCGTCGAGCTCGCTCACCTTGAGGCCACCCTCGTCATGATGATCAGCGTCGCAACCTGCATCGCTCCCGTGATAGCGGCGGTCAGCATGAAGCGCTTCATCAACCGCTCGATGATCCGACCGTCTGGGATGGGCTTGTTCATCTCGAAGATCACGCCCACGTTGGCGGGTTCAAGGACGCCCAGAGCGATGACCGCCATGACGCCGACCACACAGAATGAGACGACCAGCCACGCGTGGTTCGGACTGTCCGAGTTGAGGTTGCCGACGGTGAGCGCCAGCTGGTACCCAGCCGCCAGCGTGGCCGTCACCACGGTCGGCATGATGATGACCATCTTTGGCAGGAATCGAGCCGAGAACTCGGCTCGCGCCGGTATCGACATCCGGCCCATGATCGGGCCGACCACGAAGCCGACGAAGAGGTCGATCGCAGTCCACAGTCCCCCGCCGACCACATGGCAGAAGGTCAGCATCCACAGCGAGTTCGTCGCGATGGCCACGATCACGAACACGAGGACCGCACCGGCGATCGGGATGCCCGCTCTCGGCACCACAGGGATCAGCGGTCGCTCAGTCCCAAGGGGGGCGCCCCCTTGCTCCTCCCCCACTGCCGCTGCCTGCACCATCTTTCGAACCCCCGCCTGCGAGATGGTTGGTGCCGTGGTTGTACCAACAGGACCCATGTGCGTCAAGGCTCACGTCACCCTGGCGGCGCTGCTCAGCGTGGTGCTGTGCTCGGAGGAGTGCTTATGGCAGGCTGACGCCTGTCATAAGGTTCGGCGATGGCGACGACGAAGGCAGTCACGAGTCCCAAGGCGGCCGGCGTCGTCCTGATGGTCCTCGCGGCGGGTCAGTTCCTCATGACCCTCGACTCGAGCGTCATGAACGTCTCGATCTCACAGGTCGCCAACGACGTCCACACGACGGTGACCGGCGTCCAGACTGCGATCACCCTCTACACGCTGGTGATGGCATCTCTGATGATCACTGGCGGGAAGATCGGCTCGATGATCGGGCGAAGGAAGGCCTTCGCCATCGGTCTTGTGATCTATGCAGCAGGCTCGGCCACGACCGCGATCGCTCCGTCGCTCCCAGTCCTGATCTTCGGGTGGTCGCTCCTTGAAGGAATCGGGGCTGCGCTCATCATGCCGGCCATCGTGGCGCTGGTTGCCGGCAACGTCCCACCCGAGCGACGCGCTGCCGCCTACGGCACCATCGCAGCGGCTGGTGCCATCGCTGTCGCGGTCGGGCCCCTGATCGGTGGTGCCGTCACCACCTTCGCCTCGTGGCGCTATGTCTTCGTGGCCGAAGTCGTGATCGTGGGGATCATCCTGCTCTTCGTCAAGCGGATCGCTGATGCACCTGTCGCTGAGCGCCAGCGGTTCGATCTCATTGGCGCCATCTTGTCGATCATCGGCCTGGCGCTCATCGTGCTCGGCGTCCTCAAGTCAGGCGAATGGGGATGGATCACCGCCAAGCCCAACGAACCGAGCATCCTCGGCCACTCGCCGGTGATCTGGATGCTGCTCGTCGGCGCCGCGGTGCTCGGCATCCTGGCGTTGAGAGAGCTCCGGCTCAAAGCGTCGAACCGAGAGCCCCTCATCGATCCCGAGCTGCTGACGAACCGACAGGTCGTCGGCGGGATCACCATGTTCTTCTTCCAGTACCTGGCGCAGGCGGGTGTCTTCTTCACCATCCCCCTCTTCTTGTCGGTGGTCTTGGAGATGAGCGCCCTTGCGACTGGCGTCAGGCTCGTTCCGCTCTCGCTCGCCCTCCTGTTGTCTGCGGTGCTGGTCCCACGCCTCTTCCCGATGGGCTCGCCGAAGCTGCTGGTCCGCATCGGGCTCACCTTGATGCTGGCGGGGACCCTCGTCCTGATCTTCGGGATCAGTCCGACCGCGAACGCCGGTGTCGTTGCAATCCCGATGTTGCTGCTCGGCCTCGGCATCGGCACCATGGCATCCCAGCTCGGCGCGGTGACCGTCTCTGCCGTCGATGAGTCGAGAAGCGCTGAGGTGGGCGGGCTCCAGAACACCTCGATGAACCTCGGCGCCTCATTCGGCACCGCACTCGCTGGTGCCGTGCTCATCGGCAGCCTTTCGACTGCGTTGCTCGGCTCGCTCAGCACCAATCAGCAGCTGAGCGAGAAGGTCCGGCAAGCCACGACGGTGCAGCTGACCAACAATGTGGCCTTCGTCTCCGACTCGAGCCTGGACGCGGCGCTCAAGAAGGCAGGCGTCTCGCAGCAGGATGCGGCGATCATCACGAAGGCCAACGCCGATGCTCGCATCAGCGCGCTCGATGACGCCCTCGGCGTCATCGCCGTCATCGAAGCGCTGGGACTTGTCGCGACCGTCCTGCTGCCTCGGCGGTCGCCCGGGGCGCCCGCACCAGCCAGCTAGTCGTCGACGGGCTCGCTCGTTGAATCTCCGGTTGATGAGCCGGGTCCGCCGAGCTGATCCTTCAAGTCGGACTTCATGATGACGATGAAACCGAACACCACGGTGTAGAAGATGATGACGAAGAAGGTCAGCATCATCGTCGAGT
>CAITOG010000024.1 GCA_903893955.1 uncultured Actinomycetes bacterium | reverse complement strand
GCTGATCCGCGCGCGCCTGAGTTCGAAGGCAGCGCAGGCGCAGAGGCACCCACGTGCTGGATGCAGATCTCTTCCTCTCCACCTGGCGAAGTGACGGACCCAACTCTTCCCGAAGCGATCGTCGTGGCCGGAGTATTCGCGCGCCATCCCGAACTTGATTCTTCTCCCGATCCCTCATGACAGCGGCGAGTGATCGCGATCGTCAAGTCTTGAGGCCCGGAACACCCCGTCGAACGGAGCTAGTTGCTCCCCGAGCACTCAACGTTGGCGTACTGGCCAGTTGAGGTGTGGGTTGAGATGACCTTGCCATCGAGCGTGATCGAACACGAGACGGTCGAACCACTGTTGAGTTGTGCTCCAAGTGAGTAGATGGAGAAGAGCCCCTTGGCCGTCAAGGTCTTGGTCCACGGCAGCGTTGCGCCGTTCGCCTGCTCGGAGCCGGTGTTGCCGTCGGTGAACGTGTCGTAGGTGATGTCCGCCGGGCCATCTCCGGTCACCGAGTAGGTAATCGTGTGGACCTTGTTCGAGGCGTCACTGATCGACTTGCTCACAACACCGGCGGTGCCAAAGACGACGATGCCGCACCCACCGAACATGAGAACGACCACGATGAGGACCCAGAACCAGGCCTTCTTGTAGACCGGCTTGCTCGCTGAGGCCGCTGGCGGGGCGGGAGGCGCTGGAGGAGCCGGTGGATACCACTTTCCGTCTGACGCTTGGTACCAGCCTGGGCCTTGTGAGGTGTCACTCATCATATTCTCCTTCTGCTTCCCAAAACATAGCCCTAAACTCCAATGGAGCCATTGATACGGGCTCGAACTTCACCGCCAATTCTCCCGCTCGATCCACCGACATGACCTCAGGTTCAAGTATTCGGCAATTCGCGAAGTACTCCCGAATGTCATGCACGCCAGATTGAACGATCAGAACCAGTCCTTCTTGTGAAGGACATACTCGTCGTAGAACTGCTCATCAGTCTTTGTCAAGTAGATGATGCCTTCGATCAGTCCAATGATTCCCATCACCAACGCGGGAATGATCAAGATCCCTCCGATGAGGGTGACGAGCAGCATGATCAACCCAGGGTTGTTTCGTCCCAAGTAGAACTTATGGATGCCGAGCCCGCCGAGGAAGATGCCGAGTAGTCCCGCCGCCACTTTGCTCTTGTCTCCTTGCGGAGCTCCGGTTGGGCTGGTCGCAAGTGCTGTGCCACATGTGGTGCAAGCGACCTGACCCGGAAGCGTGGGTTGGCCACAGTTTGCGCAGAAGTTCTTCTGGCTCGTGGGGCTGAAGCCGCAGCTCCCGCATGCGAATGCCCCCGCTTGAGTGGGTGCTGCACAATTCGTGCAGAACGTTGGCTTGTCTTGCAGTAGCGACTCAGGCGGGTACCACTTTCCGTCAGATGCTTGCCACCAGCCATCACCTTGCGAAACATCACTCACTTGATCTCCATTTCGTTCAAAATCTCTTCTCCATCTAACTCCAATTTTCAATGTACGGCGAGCCTCGTCTGACTTCGACTCGGCTTGTCGGCCGCTTCGAGCATGACGACAGTGGGGCGAGACTGGTTGATCGAATTCAGGCACATGCGAAGTGGCGGCACTTTTTATGCACCTGATCGACCGTCTTGGAAAGGTGGGGTTCGGTCGTCCCGCCTCGACATTTTCGATCACCCTGAAGGCTCTTGTGTCATTGGATATGGGATCCTCGTCCTTGATGCTCCTTCTACGGACGCAGTCCACGCAGCACCCTGTCGGAGTACTGCTTGCACCTTGTGCTGCGAGAGGCGCAGAGTTGCAAGAGAGCCTCGTAACTCCGAGCCAAGGAGGGAGCACCTTGACCTTCCCCCCGGCAACCGGACACATGGTTATGCGGCTTGAAGTTGACGACAGGCGAAGCGTAGTTCCCACTCGATCGGAGGCACGTTGCCGATTGAGGAGTGCAGCCTGACGGTGT
>CAITOG010000023.1 GCA_903893955.1 uncultured Actinomycetes bacterium | reverse complement strand
TAGGCCTCGATCACGACGGCGTAGAGGGCCTGGTCGATCCGACGACGGCGCTCCAGGATCGAGGGGAAGAAGCTGCCCTTGCGGAGCTTCGGGATCTTGAGATCGATATCGCCGGCCTTGGACGACAGCTTCCGAGACCGGCTGCCGTTGCGCCTCGTGGTCCTCGTGATCGAGCGCTCGTGCGGCTCGGCGCCGATGTGCTCAGTGACTTCCTGGTCGATCAGGGCCTGGTAGAGGAACGTCACCATCTCGCGCACGAGATCGAGATCGGGGCGCTCATGCAGTCGATCGACGAGCGCGGACAGGTCAAACTCTTCGTGGGTCATCGGAGCATCTCTCTTTCGTGTCTTGTTCAGGGACACGCTGAGAATGCTCCGATGGCCCGACTACTTCGTGGACCCTCCAAGTGACACCACTTCAGGGGACGTCAACCAACGCGATTCTTGAGGGGAGCGGAGCTGGGATCCGTCACGCCCTTGGATGGTTCGAGAAATCTCGGAATCCGAGGCTGGATTTCGTGTTGTGGTTCCCTTCGGGGACGGTGGACGAGGATCCTTGCTTCTGTACAGATCTACATTCACTGGTACACTCTGTACATGAGCGTGACCGACCCCATAAACATCACTGAGGCTCGAAAGCAGCTGGCTGCGATTATCGATCTGGTCCGCGCCGAACACGAGCCCGTCTACCTGACTCGTCGAGGCCGACGGGTGGCCGCAGTGATCGATGCAGACGACCTTGCAGCGATCATCGATCTGGCTGAGGACATGGCAGATATCCGCGCCGCCGAGGCTGCGAGAGTAGAGATGAAGGAGACCGGAGAGCAGCCGATTCCATGGGAGGACGTCAAGGCTGAACTCGGCCTCACATGAACTACGTCGTCAATCTCACGCCAGCAGCGGCTCGCCAGCTCCGCAAGTTCGATCCCCCAACTCGGCGCCGGCTTCAGGCGGTGATCGAGCTCTTGGCCGATGAGCCCCGTCCCCCGGCAGCGACTCGGCTCGTCGGAGGAGCTGGAGAGTGGCGAGTACGAACGGGCGACTACCGAGTCATCTACGAGATCCATGACGCCGAGCTTCTGGTGCTTGTTCTCCGAATGGCACATCGTCGCGAGATCTACAACCACTGACGTTCGAGACGTCAGCGACTTGAGATCGGGTGGTCAGCACAGCATCAGGGTGAACAATCAATGGAGGATCTGCTTGCGATGGACGAAGGCAGGGCCCGAAGCGGTCGCGATCACGGACTACCACTGAGAGGAACAAAAATGGCGATCACCATCCCACCGATCCACCCCGGCGAGGTCTTGATGGCTGACTTCCTCGAGCCACTTGGAGTCACCCAGCACCACGTGGCCGTCTCGATCGGCGTCCCGCCGCGCCGCATCAACGAGATCGTTCACGGCAAGCGTCGGATCAGCGCAGATACCGCTCTTCGGCTGGCGAAGTACTTCGGCACGAGCGAGCGCTTTTGGATCAACTTGCAGGCTCGGTTCGACCTTGAGGTCGAGCGAGATCAGCTCGGTCCAGTTCTCGACGCCATCACGCCGTTGGCTTCGCCCTGAGAAGTAAGTCTCCTGTTCGGGAGCGTCCCCGATCGGCACCTTGGACACGCCGTCCCGACGGCCGGCGGCGTTGTTCAGCTCACGTGGAGGTAGCTCCTAAGGGCTTGGCGAATCACGTCACTCGTCGTCGTGTGATCTTCACCCGCCCGCTGTTCGACGGCTCGACGCATCTCAGGATCCAGGCGCACCGGAATGACCTGCGCCGGACCCGATCCCATGGAAGGTCGGCCGCGCCGCCGTTTCGCTAGTTCAGCCACGTCGTAGTCCGTCGTCGCCACCTCGTCGGCGAGCACTTCGATCTCGTCAACTGACAGCACCCGACCGGACGCACTCTTGAAATCCTTGGATTGACTCATGAGTCCACCTCTCCTTTTGGAAGCAGTGCGTAAAAGGTTGTTCGGAGGATCATGGCGTGGATCACGAGCAATCGCTCGTCGGCAAGTTCCAGCCAGATGACTTCGAGGAGATTGCCGGCTTGATCAGGCCCGATACTGAGCACCTTGGGTGGATCACTGTCAGGCTCGAGATCAACAACGACCAAGGCCCGGTGAAGAGCGTGGTCGATGTCACCTCGTCCGACTCCATGGCGACTGGCCGTTGTGTGGATCTCGACACGCATAAAGTGTATTACGTATTAAACGGAAGGTGTGACAGAAGGCCGGGAGAGCGCCAG
>CAITOG010000022.1 GCA_903893955.1 uncultured Actinomycetes bacterium | reverse complement strand
GTCAACATCAGCTCGGGTGCGGCGAGCTCGGTCCACGAAGGGTGGTCGCACTATTCGGCATCTATGGCAGCGGTCGATCACCTGACTCGAGTGCTCGACGTCGAGGGCGAGCAGACTGGTCTGCGAGCGCTCTCGATTGCTCCGGGCGTCGTCGACACCGGCATGCAGGCGCAGATACGTGCGACCCCGATCGAGTCGTTCCCGAGCCGGCAGCGATTCGACGAGCTCTACGCACAGGGGGGACTTCGCGATCCAGCCGCAGTCGCCGTCGAGCTGGTTGATCTGCTCGTCGACCCGGGCGACGGTCCGGTGGTCCGTCGGCTCTGAGGCGAGGTCACCTCGGCCTCGACGACCTCCTCCGGCAGACCAGCGGCGCTACGTTGGGAACCATGGCGGACAGCAGCAGCTCTCGGAACCTTGCAAAGCCGGCCGTCGGCATCGCCGGCATCATCGCCACCATGGCCTCGGTCTGGTGGTTTGCGCTCCGGCCCCGTTGGAAGGCCAAGAAGGGCTGATCAGCCCGGGAGGTCGGGCAGGCCTTCGACCAGCTCGTCGAGGGTCGTCGAGATGTCGGCGTGGAGGACGAGGTCGGCAAGACCGTCCATCGCCGTGGGATCGCCGTTGACGATGATGAGGGTTGCACCGCTCGCGCCTGCGAGAGGGACCAGCCCGGCGACCGGATAGACGCTCAGCGTCGACCCCACTGCGAGCAGGAGATCGCACGACGCCGCAGCGAGCTGCGCGCGCTCGAGGTCCTCTGCGATGAGAGCCTGCCCGAAGCTGATGGTCGCCGACTTGAGCATCCCGCCGCACGCGTGTCCATCGACGATTGCCTCGCACAGAGGCTCGGGGTCACCGGCTTCGACCCGGGCCAGCGTTGCGTCGATGGGCTGATGATCACCGCACTCGAGGCACACCGACTCATGGGCGTTGCCGTGGATCTCCACGATGCGATCGGGCGAGGTCCCCGCACGGTGATGGAGTCGATCGATGTTCTGGGTGACGAGGAGCTCGAGGCGTCCGCTCTCATCGATCGTGGTGATCGCTCGATGTCCTCGGTTGGGTGCCGCCACGGCGAAGGGGGACGTGAGCCGACTCGCCCATGCTCGACGGCGAACCTCGGGGTCGCTCACCCACACGTCGAAGCTCGACAGCATCTCGGCGTCAGGGTCCTTGGTCCACACCCCTTCGGGTCCGCGGAAGTCGGGGATGCCTGAGTCGGTGGAGATGCCAGCACCGGTGAGCACGACGATCCGACTTGCGTTCGCGATGGCTGTTCGAGCGGTTCCGACCGGGTCATACGCAGACATGACCAGCAGTGTGGCACCTCGAGGCGTGAGCCGTCAGCCGGCTAGGGTCCCGTGCCGTGAGCGCGCAACCCGCACGTGTCGAGGTGATCTCGTCGGCCGAGGCGGAACCGAAGATGGCCGCAGTCGCCGGCTACTTGACCTCGGCGGGCATCACGCCAGGGGAGCGGGTGGCGTTCTCGCTCGGCTCGTCAGCTGAGCTGTTGTTCGCCGTCCTCGGAGCGGCTCGTGTCGGCATCATTCCGGTGCTGCTGAACGCGAACCTTCTCGAACATGAGCGGGACGCGCTCCTCGCCGACTGTGCACCGACGATGCAGATCCTCGACGAGGACGCGCTCCATCGCCTCTTTGCCGCCCGGCGAGTGGAGATGGCGCCGTGGCCGCTGACGAGGCCGATGCACTACACGTCAGGCACGACCGGTCGGGCCAAGGGGGTCACCTCGGGCGTGTGGGACGAGAGGACTGCTCGTGCCGTGTTCGAGGACGAGGCGAGCACATGGGGGTTCTCGGCGGACGACCTCCACATGGTGTGCTCGCCGATGTACCACACCGTCGCGGTTCGATTCAGCGCCGGCACACTCCTCTCCGGCGGCTCGTTGGCGATCCTGTCACGGTTCGATGCTGCGACTGCGCTGGCCACCTTGCGTCAGGTTCGCCCGACCACTGCGTTCTTGGTGCCGACACATCTCCAACGGCTCCTCGGGCTCGCCGAGCTCGGCCCCGAGGAGCGGTTCGACTCCCTCAGGCTGCTGGCCCACGCTGGTGCCGCGTGTCCTCCGGTGCTCAAGGAGGCAGCGATCGAGCGGGTGGCGGATGACGTGCTCTGGGAGTTCTATGGGGCGACCGAGGGTCAGTTCACGACCTGTTCGACGAAAGAGTGGCGGGAGCGTCCAGGGACGGTCGGCCGGGCTCGTCCGGGTCGACGGCTCTCGATCGAGCCACTCGACGAGGTCGAGGATGGCGGTGATGGCGTCGGGACGATCTGGTGTGAGGTCCCAGACTTCGCTCGCTTCTCCTACTTCAACGACCCTGCGGCAACCGAAGCCGCATGGCGGGGCAGCTCGTTCAGCGTCGGTGATGTCGGAACGCTCGACGAGGCTGGCTGCCTCTACCTGACAGGCCGTCGGACAGACTTGATCATCACCGGTGGCGTCAACGTGTATCCCGCCGAGATCGAGGCGGCACTCCTAGAGATCGATGGCGTCGACGAGGTCTGTGTCTTCGGTCTCGACGATCCGGAGTGGGGGCAGCGGGTGTGCGCGGCGATCGTCGGCGCTCCGAGCGTGGACGAGGAGCGTGTTCGCCAGGCGAGTCGGGCACTGCTTGCTCCCTTCAAGCGACCGAAATCGGTGTACGTGACCTCGACGCTGCCGGTTGGCCCCACTGGCAAGGTGCTTCGGCGCGAGATCGTGCGCCACCTGGGGTTGGACCTGGGGTAATCCGTCGTCGGTCCTCTGCAAGAATGTGGAAATGCCCTACGTTTCAGTGAACCCCGCCACCGGTGAAGTTGCCGCAACCTACGACGATCACACGCCCGAGGAAGTCGACGCCCGTCTCGCCTTGGCCCACGCGGCGCAGGCTGAGTGGCAGACCACGACCCTGCTCGAGCGCTCACGGCTGATGACCTCGGCAGCGGAGCTGCTCGAAGGTGAGCTCCCGGTCCTCGCCGAGGTCCTGACCAAGGAGATGGGCAAGACCTTCGCCGCGGCCAAGGGTGAGGTCGCCAAGTGCGCCATGACGATGCGGTACTACGCCGAGCACGCGGAGCGCATGCTGGCCGCTGAGGAGATCTCGTCACCGGCGACCACCAGCTCGGTGCGCTACGAGCCCCTCGGTGTCGTCCTCGCGGTCATGCCGTGGAACTTTCCGCTGTGGCAGGTAGTCCGCTTCGCTGCGCCAGCGCTCATGGCGGGCAACACCGGCGTGCTCAAGCACGCGTCGAACGTGCCAGAGTCAGCGCTCCTGCTCGAGAACCTCTTTCGCCGCGCAGGCTTCCCAGAAGGGTGCTTCGTCAACCTCTTCATCCCGGGCTCTCGGGTGGCGGACGTCATCCGTGATGAGCGGATCGCTGCGGTCACCTTGACCGGTTCCGAGGCGGCAGGCCAGTCGGTCGCCTCCGCGGCAGGCAGCGTCCTCAAGAAGTGCGTGCTCGAGCTTGGTGGCTCCGACCCGTTCATCGTCGCAGCCTCAGCCGACTTGGACCGCGTGATCCCGATGGCGGTGACCGGCCGAGTGCAGAACAACGGACAGTCGTGCATCGCGGCGAAGCGGTTCATCGTCGTCGAGTCCCTCGCTGAGGAGTTCATGGCCCGGTTCTCAGAGGCGATGGACGCGCTCGTGGTCGGTGACCCGATGGATCCCGCTACCAATGTCGGTCCGTTGGTCTCTGCCGACCAGCGCGACGAGGTGGCCGAGCAGGTTGCTGACGCGCTCGCCAAGGGGGCTACGGCGACCGCTGGTGGCCACCAGGTGGACGGCCCGGGCTTCTTCTATCGACCGACCGTGCTCACCGGTGTGACCTCGGCGATGCGGGCCGGCGTCGAAGAGATCTTCGGCCCTGTCGCCGTCGTCTATCCAGTGGCAAACCTGGACGAGGCCGTCGCACTCGGCAACAACACGCCGTGGGGCCTTGGGTCGAGCATCTGGGCCGAGGATCCTGACGAGCAAGCGCAGGGGATCGCTGGCCTTGAGGCCGGCATGGTCTTTGTGAACGCCATCGTGGCGTCGACGCCTGAGCTCCCCTTCGGCGGCATCAAGCGATCCGGCTACGGACGCGAGCTGGCCGCAGTGGGGATGCGTGAGTTCTGCAACGCCAAGACGGTCTTCGTTGCCTGAGGGGCGGCGCCCCATCTTCCTCGACCATGCGGCGGGGACGCCGGTGCGAGCCGCAAGCCTGGCGGTCTACGTCGACGCGATCACTGGCACGCCACCGAATCCATCGGGAGCTCATCGACTCGCTCGGGCGGCGGCCTCTCGGCTCGACGAGGCCCGGGAGCGGATCGCGGCGGTGCTTGGAACGACCCCGTCGGCCATCGTCATCACCTCAGGCGGCAGCGAGGCGGACAACCTCGCGCTCCTGGGCAGCCCGCGGCCGTCCTCGGTCGTGATCTCAGCGATCGAGCACCCCGGTGTCGCAGCCGCCGCAGCGCAACTCGCAGCGCACCATGACGTGGCGCTCGTGGTCCTTGGCGTCGACCATGAGGGCCGGCTCGACGTGGCCGAAGCGGTGGAGCGGATCGACGACGGCAGCCTCGTCTCTGTCATGGCTGCAAATGGGGAGACGGGCGTCGTCCAGCCGGTCATCGAGCTCAGCGAAGCCCTGCGCGATCGCGGCGTCTCGGTCCGGTTCCACAGCGATGCCGTGGCTGCTGCATCGACCCATGACCTCCGCGCCGTGACCGACGCCGTCGACCTGGTGTCGATCGCCGGCCAGAAGATCGGCGCGCCGATCGGGACCGGCGTGCTCGTCGCCCCACCCGACCTCGCGCTCCACGGGATCCTTGTCGGTGGTCCGCAGCAGCGAAGCCGTCGGGCCGGCACCGAGAACATCCCGGGTGCGCTGGCGCTGGCGGTCGCGCTCGAGGAGGTGGCCCGTGAGCTGGCTGACGGTTCCGTCACCCAGCTCGTAGCTCGACGAGACCACCTGGCGGCCACCATCGTGGCGACCATCCCTGGCGCCATGGTGACGGGCGCCGGTGCCGATCGGCTGGCCGGCCACCTCCATTTGACCTTTGATGGCGTCAGGAGCGAGGAGCTCCTCTTGCTCCTCGACCAAGCCGGTGTGTGCGCTGCGGCAGGCTCCGCTTGCTCATCAGGCGCGCCGACCGCCAGCCCGACCTTGCTCGCCATGGGGATCGACGAGGCGCGCGCCCGCGGGGCACTTCGCCTCACCTTGGCGACGAGCACGACCGACGACGAGGTCGACGCCGCTGCTCAGGCGGTCATCCGCTCGGTCGAGGCGCTTCGATCTTCTGGGTGATCCGGTCGCTAGGTTGGCTCTGTGCGAGTGCTCGTAGCCATGTCAGGAGGGGTGGACTCCTCTGTCGCCGCTCTGGTGCTCCAGGAGCAGGGCCATGAGGTGACAGGTGTCACCCTCCGGCTGTGGGGCGGTGCGTCCGATAAGGGTTGCTGTTCGGTGGCTGATGTCGAAGACGCACGACGTGTCGCTGGGCAGCTCGGGATCGATCACCACGTCTTCAACATGGCTGATGAGTTCAATCGGCTTGTGGTCGACCCCTATGTCGCCGCTCATCAGGCGGGATCGACGCCGAACCCCTGCATCGAGTGCAACCGGCATCTCAAGTTCGATCTCCTGCTCGAGAGCGCACGACGGCTCGGCTTCGAACGCGTGGCCTCTGGGCACCACGCCAAGGTCAAGGTGACAGACCATGGCGTCGAGCTTCGACGAGGCCATGACCTCGCCAAAGACCAGTCGTACGTGCTCTCGATGCTCGGTCCCGACCAGCTGGCGATGCTGCTTCTGCCGGTCGGGGAGATGACCAAGTCCGAGGTGCGAGAGCTCGCGCGATCGCGTGGTCTGGTCACCTCGGCGAAGGCGGAGAGCCAGGACACGTGCTTCATCGAGTCGTCAGGTGGTCGCCGCCGCTTCCTGGGTGACCGGATCTCGTTGCACCGAGGCACGCTCATCGATCTCGGCACCAACGAGGAGGTTGGCCACGTCGAGGAGCTCGAGCTCGTCACCGTTGGCCAGCGACGCGGGCTCGGCGTCGATGACTCGGGTCAGCGACGGGTCGCCGTCGAGATCGATGTGGCGCGACGGGCGGTGCTCGTCGCTGATCCTGCGTCCTCGCTCATCGACGCCGTGGCGCTGGATCCGTCATCGATCACCTGGACAGCTGCGCCTCTCAGCGCGGGAACACCGGTCGTGGTCCAGCTGCGATCTCACGCGGCGGCGATCCCGGCGATCTGGCGTGGGGATCACCTTGCGCTCGGTGCGCCCTCCTCGCCCGTCGCACCGGGGCAGACAGCGGCGATGTACCGAGCTGATGACCCAGAGGTGGTCCTCGGCTCCGGGGTGGTCATCCGATGATCTTGGACGGCATCCCTGACGACCCTGCCGAGCGGATCGACGAGCTACGCCGACAGGTCGCCCACCACAACGAGCGCTACCACGCCCTCGACGCTCCAGAGATCCCCGACGCCGACTACGACATGTTGGTCACCGAGCTGCGACGACTGGAGGCGGCGCACCCTGAGCTGGCTGATGAGGCGAGCCCTGGGCAGGCGGTCGGTGCGGCGCCGTCGGGCTTGTTTGAACCAGTGACCCATGCAGTTCGGATGATGAGTCTCGACAACGCGTTCGATGACGATGAGGTCGTGGCGTGGTCCGAACGGCTCGCCCGAGCCCTCGAGCGAGACGACGTCGACGATCTGCGCTTCTCTGTCGAGCCGAAGGTGGACGGCGTGGCGATGTCGCTGACCTATGTCGACGGCATCCTCGTCCAAGCCGCGACCCGAGGTGATGGCGTCACGGGCGAGGACGTGACCGCCAACGTCGCGACGATTCGCTCGCTGCCGCACCAGCTCGATCCAGCCGGTGGGCCGTATCCGAGGGTCCTCGAGATCAGGGGAGAGATCTACCTGCCGACCGACGCCTTCGCCGAGCTCAACCGACGCCAGGAGGCAGAAGGGCTTAAGCGATTCGTCAACCCTCGCAATGCTGCCGCCGGTGCGCTTCGCCAGAAGGACCCTGCCGTGACGGCGACCAGGCCCTTGGCGTTCTTGGCCTATCAGCTTGGGCTCCTCGAGGACGTCCCCGCGTCGAGTCCCTTCGCCGCCAGCTCGCACGCGGCCCTCCTCGCAGCACTCTCCGCGGCGGGACTGCCCACCTCAGGCGACGTGGCCTCGGTGGTGGGGATCGATGCGGTGCTCGAGCGGAGTCACGAGCTCGAGCGGCACCGCCACGACCTCGCCTATGAGATGGATGGCGTGGTGGTGAAGCTCGACGACCTCGAGCTTCGGGACCGGGCGGGTTCGACGAGCAGGGCACCACGTTGGGCGATCGCTCGCAAGCTGCCCCCCGAGGAGCGGACGACCAGGCTGTTGGCGATCGAGGTCTCGATCGGCCGAACCGGACGGGCGACGCCGTACGCTGTGCTCGAGCCTGTCTTCGTCGGTGGCTCGACCGTCACCTTCGCCACTCTCCACAACGAGGACCAGGTCGCTCTCAAGGACGTCCGGCCAGGCGACCTGGTCGTGATCCACAAGGCAGGCGACGTGATCCCTGAGGTGGTCGGCGCAGTGACCGAGAAGGGTCGACGCCGGCCGAAGCGCTGGACGTTCCCGGAGTCGTGCCCGGCATGCGACGGTCGTCTCGTCCGGCTCGACGGCGAGTCGGACACGTACTGCGTGAACCTCGACTGCGTTGCACAGCGCGACCAGCGCCTG
>CAITOG010000021.1 GCA_903893955.1 uncultured Actinomycetes bacterium | reverse complement strand
TGGCGTCCATAGACGCGGTTGCTCGAAGGGCTGAGCAGGAGGGCGATTCGTTCCATCTCGACAACGAGGCTAGGCGTCAAGCCCGAAGACGGTCAGATGCCGACGCGACGCACCGATGAACCTCACGGGCCAGTTCTAGGCCTGAGTCGCTGGCACGCGTTCGGAGCTCCGAATCTGCGGACTCCTCAGCGAGGACGGTCACCCTTGACCGTGACGCGTCGCATGTGGCGGCGGTGTCCGTGGTAGTCGAAGAGCGCATAGTGCTGGACGCTGCGGTTGTCCCACATGGCGACTGACCCGGACGTCCAGCGGATCCTGCAGGTGAAAGGCTCTTTGACAGCGTGGACGAAGAGGAACTCGAGTAGTGCCTGCGCTTCGTCGTGGCGCATCCCCGCGATGCCGACGGTGAAGGCACGGTTGACGTAGAGCGCCTTCTTCCCGGTCTCTGGGTGCGTGCGCACCAGGGGGTGGCGCACGATCGTATCGATGCCCTCGGCCGGCTTGGTCTTCATCGACCTCGAGAGGGTCGAGTAGCCACCTTGTGCGTACTGCGGACCCGCAGAGTGCTTTGCCACGAGGCCGTCGAGCATGTCCTTCATGGTGTCTGAAAGTGCGTCGTACGCCGCGTGCTGATTGGCGAAGAGGGTGTCACCGCCGAATGGTGGGACATCGACGGCGAACAGGATGGAGCCGAGATCGGGCTGCTCGAGGAAGGTGACATCGCTGTGCCATCCACCGCCGAAGTTCACCCGATCATCAGCTTCGGTCACGATCTCGATCACCTCTGGATGAGCCTCCATGCCTTCGACGAAAGGATGGGTGTCGAGCTCGCCGAAATGTCGACCGAAACGAACCTGAGCGTCAGGGGTGAGGTCCTGGTCGGGGAAATAGAGCACGTGGTGCTCAAGGAATGCGTTCCAGATCTCCGCAACCAAATCGTCCGAGAGCGAGGACGACAGATCGACCCCACGCATCACCGCTCCGAGCGTGCCCGACATGGGCTCCACTGATGCCACGTTGTCATCCTGCCATGCATTGGAGGGCTTGAACCCGGCGGCGAGGCCTGGCGGGCACTGCTTCGACCCGTCCTTGAACCCGCAAGCTGAAGGCGGGTCCGGCGCGGCTCGGTCAGCTCAAGCCTGGGCCGACGGCGTAGCCGGGCGCCATGCACTGCTCATCGTTCTTCTCACCAGGACAGTCCGGTCACTGCACGCATGGTTGCCTCGAATTCCTCGTCGCTCATGGTGGAGCGAGCCTCAAGGACCATGAGGGCGTCGGGACCGACGGGCACACGAAGCGGCGTGTCCGGATCCTCGATGGAGCGAAGGATCGCTGCCGCCACCGTCTCGGGCCCAGGACGGCCGTCGGGGCCGGTCATGGTCTGGTCTATGCCGTCCCATTGCTCGAAGAGGCCGAGGTAGGGCCCATCGACGGGCCGATCGCGTGAGATCTTCATGCCAGGTGCCGTGTAGCCAGGCTCGATGATGACGGTCCGAATGCCAAAGTGCCCGAGCTCGTAGTGCATCGCCTCGCTGAGTGCCTCAAGTGCATGCTTGCTCGCCGCATATGGCCCCTCGAGCGGTGTCGCGACCCGCCCCTGGATGGAGCTGATGTTCACGATGATGCCCGAACCTCGTTCTCGCCACGCCGGGAGCACGGCCTTGACCATGCGGACGGGAGCGATCGCATTCGTGGCCAGCGTGGCCCCGAGCTGCTCGAGGTCGCAATCTTCGATGGTGCTCCCACCGCCGATGGCAGCGTTGTTCACCAGGGCGTCGAGCGGGCCCGCTTGAGCGATGGCCTCATCGACGGATACCTGATCGTTCACGTCCAGGCTGAGCGTGAGAGCCACGTCGAGGTCGTCGAGCAACGAACGATCCCGTGCTGTCGCGACGACCTCGTGGCCTGCTCTGGTGAGAACCTCGCAGGTTGCGCGGCCGATCGCTCGCCCAGCACCGGTGACAAGGACTCTCATGGGTCGCCTCCTTCATTCGCAGGTCGATGAGAATGGTCCCACCGATCGGCGAGATTGGCGAACGTTCAGGCTTGGTGGATGAGTGAGGACTGCTCGCCCAATCACCGCGCTCTGATCGCACCCCACCTTCGATTGCCGCCCACCGGGAACCCACTCTCCTGTGCGGGTCGCGCAACAGACGCCACCAGGCGAGTGCATCGGCGCACTTTCGTTGGTCAAGGGACCGCCGCCGCTCGAGACCTGAGCCGCAGGTGGGTGCGTTTGAAGAGAGCTGTGCGGCGCGTCCGCCCCGTGGTCACCTCGGCTGGAGCAGCCCAGGCGCCTACGCTCGAGGACCCCATGAAGGGTCCATCAAATTGGTGTCGGAGGGGGGACTTGAACCCCCACGCCCTTGCGGGCACTAGCCCCTCAAGCTAGCGCGTCTGCCTATTCCGCCACTCCGACGAGTCCGCTGCTGCGGCCTAGAGACCTTAGCGCATCTCCCAATCAGCCCTGATC
>CAITOG010000020.1 GCA_903893955.1 uncultured Actinomycetes bacterium | reverse complement strand
TCCTGCTCATCTGGGGGATGTCGGAGCTGGCGTCAGAGCAGTCCCAGCAGACGAACGCCATCCGCGTCAATGTGATGGGCCAGCAGTGGCTCTGGACCTTCTCCTACCCTGGCACCAACATCAGCTCCAACACGTTGATGGTCCCTGAGGGTCGGCAAGTGATCTTCCAGGTGCAGTCCAAGGACGTCACCCACGGGTTCTATCCGGTGCAGCTCGGTGTTCAGATCGACGCCAACCCGGGCTTCACGACCCTGATCAGCTCGACGCCCAACAAGCTCGGTCGATTCGACGTGCGTTGCAGCCAGCTGTGTGGGCTCTACCACCCGTACATGTACACCCACGGTGTGGTCGTGACGAACTCGCAGTTCCTGAGCTGGCTCAGGAGCCAGGGCGCCTCAGCAACAGCGGTCAAGAAGTACTCGTTGAGCGGGAACTAGGGGAGGGGAGCACGTGACTATCACGGAGCACTACGTCGAGGACACCGTCCTCGGGCCGAAGGCGGGTGGCCTCTACCGTCGCCAGAACTTCTTCGTCGCACTGGTGACAGGGATCCTCGGTGGCTTCATCGGTTGGGTCATTGGGCAGGAGCTTCTCCAGGGCTCCAACTGGGGCACCGACATGACCACCACGACAACTGGCGTGGGCTGGGTCATCGGCTTCAGCGCCGGTATCGGCTCGTTCAACGCCATCTTCCGGTGGATCGCCGGGCGCGACGAAGATCGCGAGGACCAGCTCTACGGTGCGGGCGTGGGTCAGGGCTGGAAGCGGTACTTCAAGTTCTGCACTGACCACAAGGTCGTCGGCACCCAGTACCTCGTGCTGGTCATGGTGCTCTTCGGCGTCGGCGGAACGTTGGCCATGATGATCAGGACACAGCTGATCAGCCCGCACATGTCGTTCCTCTCTTCGCAGACCTACAACTCGATCGTGACCATCCATGGCATGGTGATGATCATCGCGACCATCATCATGGTCTCAGGTCCCTTCGCCAACTTCATCCTCCCGATCATGATCGGGGCAAAGGACATGGCGTTCCCTCGGCTCAATGCGCTGAGCTTCTGGACCGTGGTGGCGGCAGTCCCGCCGATCCTGAGCACGTTCTTCCTTGGTGGCGGTACCGATTCAGGTTGGACGACCTATGCGCCACTCTCGGTCCAGTCTCCAGCCGCACAGGACATGTTCTGTTTGACGATCATCACCTTCGTGGTGTCGGTCACGGTCGCTGGCATCAACACGATCACCACCACCGTCACCATGCGCACCAAGGGCATGACTATGGGACGGCTCCCGATCTTCGTGTGGGGTTCGATCGTCTCAGCCGGTCTCGGTCTCTACGCTATGCCGGCGTTCTTGATGGCCCAGTCGGCGATGCTCACCGACCGCGTGGTGGGGACGAGCATGTACGCCCCAGCGCAGGGCGGTGCAGGGTGGCTCTACGAGAACACCTTCTGGATCATGGGGCACCCCGAGGTCTACGTGATCCTGCTGCCTGCCGTCGGTGCGCTCATCGAGGTGGCGTCGACGTTCTCCCGAAAGCCGGTCTTCAGTTACAAAGTCATGGTTGGTGGGATCTTCGGCGTCGCCGGTCTTGCCATCATGGTGTGGGCTCACCACATGTTCACCACCGGGTGGGCGCCAACGCTGGCGGACCCGTTCATGCTGACCACCGAGCTGATCTCGATTCCGACGGGCATCATCTTCCTCTGCATCTTGGGCACGATCTGGCGAGGCAGCATCTGGACCAAGCTGCCGATGTACTTCCTCTACCTGTTCCTGTGGAACTTCATCATCGGTGGTGTCACGGGGATCTACCTCTCCGATGTCCCCGCCGACCAGTACTTCCACGGCAACATGTTCGTGACCGCTCACTTCCACTTCACCCTCCTTGGTGGAGCGATGATCGGTGCGACGGCCGCTGTCTGCTACTGGTTCCCCAAGATGACGGCCAAGATGCTCGATGAGCGAATCGGGAAGGTGGCGTTCTGGATCATCGCCATCGGCATCCAGATCACCTACTACGGCCAGTTCTGGGAAGGCTTCCAGGGCATGCCTCGACGGATCTCGAACTACGCCCCGATCTTCGCCAACGCGAACCTCATGTCGACCATCGGTGCCTACACGCTGATGACCGGCTGGCTCGTCTTCCTCTACTGCATCATCCACTCGTGGCGACACGGCGAGGTCGCACCGGCCAACCCGTGGCACGCCAAGAGCCTGGAGTGGATGGTGCCGACGCCCGTGCCGCTGGAGAACTTCCTGGTCGATCCGGTCGTCACCGCAGACCCCTACGGCTACGGCGAACCGGAACCGGCTGTTGAACCTGATCGAGAACCGGAGCCTGCCGTTGCTGGTTCCTCGAGCCCCGAGGGAGGTGCGAGCTGATGACCGTCATCGACTCCTCCGACACGCCACAGCAGGGCGACGCCCCGCAGGGTCACGCCACCGAGGGTGGACATCACGAGACGCCTGCGCAGCGCCATCAGAAGGAGCATATGGCGACGTGGATGTTCATCGGTGGCGACGCCGTGTTCTTCGCGCTCGAGATCTTCTTCTGGTTCTACCTGCGGAGCCTGAACACCACTGGCATGTGGATCGGAGCGAAGTGCTCCAAGCTGAACCCTTGCACCGATGGTCTCGGGAACCCAATCACGCACCCGATCCCGAAGGCGGCGATCGGCTACACGCTCGGTGTTGCGGCACTCATCATCGTGTCGGCGGCTTTCATCTGGTTCGCAGAGATCCAGGGCAGAGACGGTGCGTCTCGTAAGGCGCTGACGCCGCTGCTCGGTCTCGGCGTGCTCTTCTCGCTGGCTGCGATCGGTCTGCAGTTCTACCAGTTCCAGGTGCTCCCGTTCACGACCATCGACGGAACCTATGCCTCAGTGTTCACCTTCTTCATGGGCTCGAACATCGCCCACTTCCTGCTGGTGGCCACGATCGGCACAGGCCTGATGAACCGGGCTCGGATCGGGAAGTACGACAACCACAACTGGTACCAACTCCACTTGGGACGCTTGTTCGCCGTGTGGGTTGCCTTCAGTTGCGCAGTGCTCGCCGTGCTCGCATCATTCTTCGCTTGATCTGAGCCCAAGGTCGTTGCGCCCATCGGGCGGCTTCCACCTCAGCAGCCTCGATCTTGTGGCTCTGCTATGTTCGGAGCGTTGTCGTGAAGCGGGTCCCGTGAGGCCCGCACGACGAGGAGGAAGAAGTGGCTGATCGTGAGCGGAGGCATACACGCCCCCACGGTGCCACGTTCGTGCCCCACGCTGAGGTCCTCGCCGAAGAAGATCTCTCACGAGCCCTTCGAAGGATGGCCCACGAGATCATCGAACGGAACCATGGTCTCGCCGACGTGGTCCTGGTCGGGCTCCAGACCGGCGGCGTGCCGATTGCTCGACGCCTCCAAGAGCTCCTCCTCGAGATCGAAGGTGTAGCGCCACCGCTGGGCATCCTCGACGTAGCGTTCTATCGAGACGACATCGGATTGCGGCCGGTGCTCCCAGAGGCGGAGACCGACATCCCGGTCGATCTCACTGGTCGAGTGGTCGTCATTGTCGACGACGTGCTCTTCACGGGCCGCACCGTCCGAGCAGCGCTCAACGCACTCTCGGACTTCGGACGCGCGAGCTGCGTCCAGCTGTGCGTCGTGGTCGATCGAGGTCATCGAGAGCTGCCGCTCCGGCCGGACTTCGTCGGCAAGAACCTCCCCACCTCTCGCGAGGAGGCGGTCGACGTCTCGCTCGATGGGGTATGGCTCGGGAAGCTGGTCGGGCGATGAGCTCGGCTGCCGGGCAGCACCTGCTCTCGATCGGCGACCTCGACGCTGATTCGCTTGCGCAGCTGCTCGAGACCGCTGAGGCATTCTGCGAGGTCGAGCAGCGGTCGGTCAAGAAGGTGCCAGCGCTCAAGGGCAAGGTGGTGGCGTCGCTCTTCTTCGAGGAGTCCACTAGGACGAGGCTGAGCTTTGAGACGGCGGCGAAGCGCCTCTCAGCTGACGTGCTGTCCCTTGCGGTCGCATCGAGCTCGGTCAAGAAGGGTGAGTCGCTGCGCGACACCGTCGAGACAATCGAGGCGATGGGCATCGACGCAGTCGTGATCCGTCACCGATCAGCAGGCGCCCCGCACCAGGTGGCTCGGTGGGTGGATCGGGCACGCGTGATCAACGCTGGCGATGGATCTCATGAGCATCCGACACAGGCGCTCATCGACCTGTTCACGGTCCGGCAGGTACTCGCTGAGCGTGCTGGCGTGCCGAGCCAGGGGAGCGGACTCGACCTGCTCAAGGGTCGCCGCGTGGTGATCGTCGGCGACGTCCGGCACAGCCGCGTGGCGCGCTCGGAGATCCTGGCCTACAACCTGGCCGGGGCGTCGGTGGCGATCTGCTCGCCCGGCACGCTGCTCCCCGACGAGGTGGCGGAGTGGCCCGTCGAGGTGCTCAGCGATCTCGACAGCGCACTCGGTGACGCGCAGATCGTCTCGGTGCTCCGCATGCAAGAGGAGCGTGGCAGCGGTTCGTACGTTCCCTCGCTCCACGAGTTCACGGCGACCTATGGCCTCACCGATCGGCGAGCGGCCCTGCTCGGACCGGAGACGATCATCACCCATCCCGGTCCGATGGTCCGGGGCGTCGAGATCTCCTCATCGGTGGCCGACGATCCACGGTGTGTGGTTCGTCGCCAGGTCACCAGTGGCGTCCCGGTCCGCATGGCAGCGCTGTACCTCGCGCTCTCGACCCCAGAGGAGTCACCTGGTGCCTGAATCACTGCTGATCAGAGGCGGCACGGTCGTGCACACTGCCTCGACTGAGCGCGCTGACGTCCTCGTGGTGGATGGTCGGATCGCGGAGGTGGCGGCGAGCATCGATCCTCCAGCTGGGACCAGGGAGGTCGACGCCAGCGGCTGCCTGGTCGGACCTGGGCTGGTCGACCTCCACACCCACCTGCGCGAGCCCGGCGGCGAGGAAGCAGAGACGGTCGAGACCGGTTGTCGGGCAGGCGCGCTCGGCGGTTACACGGCGCTGTTGGCGATGCCCAACACCATGCCTGCGACCGACTCGGCTGCGGTGGTCGCCCAGGTGCTCGACCTCGGCCGTGCCGCGGCAATCGATGTGGCGGTGGCAGGGGCGATCACCGTCGGCCGACAGGGCACCGAGCTTGCACCGCTGGCAGAGATGGCGGCTCTCGGCGTCAGGGTCTTCACCGACGACGGCACCGGTGTGCAGGATGCGGGGCTGATGCTCAGAGCAATGCAGTACGCACGCGGGATCGGCGCGACCTTGGCCGAGCACTGCGAGGACGAGTCGCTGGCCGGCGACGGGTGCATGAACCAAGGAGCGCTCTCGTCAAAGCTCGGGCTCCCAGGGCGATCTGGCCTCTCAGAGGAGGTCATGGTGGCACGCGATCTGGCGCTCGCGGCATCGACCGGGTGCTCGCTCCACCTCCTCCATCTCTCGACAGAGCGCTCCCTCGAACTCGTGCTCGAGGCACGGCGTCGCGGCGTGTCGGTGACGTTCGAGGTGACGCCTCACCACCTGTGGCTGTCGGAGGAGCTGTGCGCGACCTACGACACCGCCTTCAAGGTGCACCCACCGCTCAGGTCATCGAGCGACGTGGCTGCGCTCGTGGCTGCGCTGTGCGAGGGGAGCGTCGATGCGGTCGCCACCGACCACGCACCGCACCCACCGCAAGCCAAGGACCGACCCTTCGACGAGGCATCCCCCGGCATGCTCGGCCTCGAGCAGGCGATGGGCCTCACCTACGAGGCGCTCGGGGCTGACGTGAGCGTCGCTGTCGAGCTCTTCCGGGTCCTCAGCCGAACCCCGGCCGAGATCGCTCACCTGACAGCCGAGCACGACCGCGTCGGCGGACAGAGCGCGCATGGCGGTGACATCGCTCAGGGCGAAGACGCCAACCTGGTCATCTTCGATCCCGACGGACGGATCGTGGTCGACAGGGCAAAGCTCGCGAGTCGGGCCAGCAACACGCCGTACCAGGGACGCATCATCATCGGAACGATTCGACACACCATCTGCGCTGGCGATCTGGTGGTCGAGGGCGGGGAGGCCACGACGTGACCAGGCGACCGACAGCACACCTGGTGCTCAGCGATGGGACGACCTTCGAAGGCGAGGCGGCGGCAGCCCTCCTCGACGGTGCGGTCATCCAGGGCGAGGCCGTGTTCAACACGGCGCTCAGCGGGTATCAAGAGGTCATCACCGATCCGAGCTACGCAGGCCAGGTCGTCGCCTTCACCTACCCACACATCGGGAACTACGGGGTCAACGAGGGCGACACAGAGTCGACGTCGCTCCATCTCGAGGGTGTGATCGTCCGCGACCTTCCACCCCTGCACTCGAACTTCCGTGCCACCGGCGGGATCGAGGACTACCTCCGTGACGCTGGCGTCGGGGCCATCACCGGCATCGACACCAGGCGGCTCACCCGACACCTGCGCGATACGGGAGCCGTACCGTGTGCTGCGGGCACCGGCCCACTCGACGAGCTGGCATCCCTGGCAGCGGCCGCCAAGGGCACCGATGGTTGCGATCTCGCCACCGGGGTGTCGACCAACGAGCCCTATGTCGTCGGGAAGGGCGAGCTTCGAGTGGTCGCCCTCGACCTTGGGATCAAGCGGACCATCGTGGAGCACCTGGCGCGCTTCGCCACCGTGACGATCGTGCCTTCGTCGACCTCGGCTCACGAGATTCTCTCGCTGGATCCCGATGGGATCTTCCTGTCGAACGGGCCTGGTGACCCCGGCGCGCTCCCAGCGATCTCGGCGACGGTCGCCGACCTGCTCGGCCAGCGTCCGATTCTCGGGATCTGCCTCGGCCATCAGATTCTCGCCCAGGCGCTCGGCGGCGAGACGTTCAAGCTTCCCTTCGGCCACCACGGTTCGAACCACCCGGTCAAGAACCTCGCCACCGGCCACGTCGAGATCACCGCCCAGAACCACAATTACGCAGTCGTTGACGGCTCGATCACGGGTGCCGAGGTGACCCACCTCAATCTGAACGATGGGGTCATCGAAGGCATCAAGGTCGCCAGCGCAGATGCGGTCGGCGTCCAGCACCACCCAGAGGCTGGACCAGGACCCCACGACGCCACCTACCTGTTCGACGAGTTCGCAGCTCGCATTGCCACGCCGAGGAGCCACTGATGCCCGCCCGTCGAGATCTCTCCTCCATCTTGGTCATCGGTTCCGGCCCGATCGTGATCGGTCAGGCGTGTGAGTTCGACTACTCGGGGACCCAAGCATGTCGGGTCCTCAAGGAGGAGGGCTATCGGGTCATCCTGGCCAACTCCAATCCGGCGACGATCATGACCGACCCGGCCACAGCGGACGCAACCTATGTGGAGCCGCTCGATGCGGACGTGCTCGAGGCGATCATCGCTGCGG
>CAITOG010000019.1 GCA_903893955.1 uncultured Actinomycetes bacterium | reverse complement strand
TCGGCTCGCTGGTCGATCTCTTGGTCGTCGATCCAGGATGGGAGCGCGCCGTCGAGTCGGCAGCGGGCGCAGCGGTGTCGGCGGTGGTGGTCGACGGGCGCATCGCGGCCCGAAACGCCCTTGAGCGGCTTCGAAGCGAAGGCGCCAGTGGTCTCGTGCTCGCCACGACCGACGATGCGCCGCCCCCGATCGGCTACTTGCCTCACGGCGCAGAGCTGGTCCGAGACCACGTCTCGCTCCGACCCGGCGCACCCGCAGGCTTGGCCGGTGTGCTCGACCGGCTCTTCGGCTCGGCGGTGCGGGTGGGCTCGCTCGAAGCAGCGATCGACCTTGCGCTGGATCGTCCCGACGTGGTCGTGGTGACCGAGGAGGGGGATCGGTTCAGCTCATCTGGCTGGCGAGTGACTGCTGGAGCCGGCATGGTCACCGCTGCCGCGGTCGAGAAGGCTGAGCAGGACGCCGATGTTGCGTCGCAGGCGGCGTTGGGCGCCGATGATGCGCGCCAGGCTGCACGCCAGGACGCGGCCAGGCTCGCTGACGAGCTGGCCAAGGCGCAGCGCTCGCTCGATCGGGCGGGGAGCGAGGTTGCAGCGCACGAGGCCGCAGGCCGTCAGGTCGCCGACGCGATTGCGCGGCTGGCCGAGGAACTGCGAGACCACGAGGCGTCGGCGGCACAGGCTGCGGCGGATCTGGCTGAGGAGCAAGAAGCCCTCGCACTGCTCGTCGAGTCCATCCCGGGACTCGAGGACGCCGCGTCGCGCGCCGAGGAGCGCGCATCATGGGCGGAGCAGGCTCGGACGACGCTCGAGGCCCACCGAGCGCAGGTCGTGATGCTCCGCCAGAGCCTTGAGGTACGGGTGGCTGAGCTGACTGAGCGTCGCCGCACGTTGCAGGATCGGCTCACCGAGGTCGAGCGGCGCCTTGCGGGGCACGTCGAGGCACGAGCGCAGGCAGCCGAGCGCCGGGAGCGCCTCGAGGCCGAGGCGATCGCCATAGAGCGCCTCGGGGCCGTGGTCGATGGGGCGCGGGATCGAGCAGAGTCGCTCCTCGAAGTGCGACGAGAGGCCTACGCAGCCGAGATGCAGGCGGTGCGGGCCTCGAACGAGCGGCTCGAGCAGCTCCGACGTGACCGAGCCGCCGCCGATGCGACCCTGACCAGCCACCTGAGCACCACGAGGGCGCTCGAGATCGAGTCAGCGGAGGTCGCTGTCAAGCTTGAGGCGGTCATCGACATGATCCGTCGGGACCTTGGCACCGAGCCGGCGGCGACCGTGGGTGCACCTGCTCCAGAGCTGCCTGAGGGCATCGAACCTGCGGAACGAGCGGCAGCGCTCGACCAGGAGCTCGAGGCGCTGGGGCCCATCAACCCGCTGGCGCTCGAGGAGCTCAGCGCGCTCGAGGAGCGGCACGAGGATCTCGACACGCAGGTGACCGACGTCCGCTCAGCACGTCGAGAGCTCCAAGAGGTCGTCCGTGCGCTCGACGAGGAGATCATGTCGACCTTCGCGTCGGCTGCAGCGGACGTGAACGAGCACTTCTCGACTCTTGTGGCGATGCTCTTCCCTGGCGGACAGGGGCGGCTGGTCCTCACCGAGCCCGACGATCTCCTGCACACAGGCGTCGAGGTCGAGGTGCGTCCCATGGGTCGCAACGTCCGTCGGATTTCGCTGCTCTCCGGTGGTGAGCAGTCGATGGCTGCACTTGCCTTCCTCTTCGCTGTCTTCCGGTCACGGCCCTCGCCCTTCTATCTGATGGACGAGGTGGAGGCGGCGCTCGACGACGTGAACCTCCATCGTTTCCTGGGTCTGATCAGGGAGTTCCGCGACGAGGCGCAACTGATCATCGTGAGCCACCAGAAGCGGACCATGGAGACCGGCGATGCGCTCTACGGCGTCACGATGAAGCCCGGTGGCTCCTCACAGGTGGTGTCGCAGAAGGTGCCCGGAGCTCGTGGTGACGACGCTGGCGCAGAAGACCTCGTCCCTGCTGCCGGCGCTGTTGGTGGCGACTGATGGCCACGCTCATCATCTCGATCGTTGTTGCGCTGCTGGTCCTGGCAGCGATCGTGGGCCTGCTCGTCAGAGCACGACGAGCCGAGCGAGCAGAGCAGGTCACCGAGAAGACGCCTGAACAGCCGGCTACACCGCCGCCAGAGCCTGTCGCTCCGGCCGGCCAGGCAGCCGACGAGGAGATTCCCGGAGCACCCGAGGAGCCGGCCGAGGAGGCGCCACCCGCCTACAAGGATCGGCTGGGCAAGTCGCGCGGCCTCTTCGCCAGCGTGCGTGCTCGCATCGGGCGGGGTCGGCTCGACGAGGATGCCATTGCTGACCTCGAGGAGGCGCTGCTGCGATCCGATGTCGGTGTCGCCACGACCGATCAGATCTTGGCCACCGTCCGTGCGGCGGCTCTTGAGCAGCGGGTTGACGGCGATGACGCGCTCGTCGAACTGGTCCGTACCGAGCTGGTCTCCTTGCTCGAGACAGCCCCAGACGGTGGCCCCGTGGACCGCTCCTTGTCACGCGAGGTCGACGACGGCCGTGTGCCGGTCTGGCTCTTCGTGGGGGTCAACGGGGTCGGGAAGACGACAACCATCGGCAAGCTCGCGACCCGTGAATCGAACGAGGGGCTTCGTGTCCTCCTGGCAGCTGGAGACACCTTCCGTGCTGCGGCGGCTGACCAGCTCGGGCTGTGGGCGGAGCGCGCAGGTGCTGAGATCGTGCGCGGCGCCGAGGGCGGCGACCCGAGCTCGGTGGTCTTCGACGCAGTGCAGGCGGCAGGGGCACGCGGTGCGGACCTCGTGCTGGCTGACACCGCTGGTCGGCTCCACACCAAGGTCAACCTGGTCGAGGAGCTCAAGAAGATCCGTCGGGTTGCAGATCGTGAGCCGGGGCAGGTGGTCGAGGTCTTGTTGGTCCTCGACGCCACCACCGGCCAGAACGCCGTCAGCCAGGCCAGGGAGTTCTCTGAGGCCGTCGATGCGACCGGCGTGGTGCTCACCAAGCTCGACGGGACGGCTCGTGGCGGCGTCGTCGTGGCGATCAGCCGCGAGCTTGGGCTGCCGGTCAAGCTGGTGGGTCTCGGCGAGGGTGCTGCAGACCTCGTCCCCTTTGACCCGGCCTCGTTCGTCGACGCGCTGCTCGAGCCCTGAGCCGAGCGCCCACCAGGCTCGGGTAGCCTCCTCAACGACATGTTCGACGCCCTCTCTGACCGCCTGGACCGCATCGCCGGCCGCCTGAGGAGCCGCGGCCGGCTCTCTGAGCAAGACCTCGACGAGGCACTCCAAGAGATCAGGACCGCGCTGCTCGAGGCTGACGTCGAGGTCGGCGTCGTCAGGGCCTTCCTCGACGGTGTTCGGGCCAGACTCGCTGGCACAGAGCTCTCCAAGGCCCTCTCGCCGGGACAGCAGGTCGTCAAGGCCGTTCACGAGCAGTTGATCGACGCGCTCGGGGGCGAGACCCTCAAGATCACCTACGCGTCGCGTCCCCCGACGGTGGTGCTGCTCGCCGGTCTCCAGGGGGCTGGCAAGACCACCGCCGCGGCAAAGCTGGCCCGGTGGTTCAAGCAGCAGGGTCGCAACCCGCTCCTGGTCGCCGCTGACCTGCAACGACCAGCTGCGGTCGAGCAGCTCAGGGTCCTCGGCGAGCAGATCGGCGTCAGCGTCTACTCGGAGCCGTCGGATCCGGTGGCGGTGGCCACCGGCGGCGTCGCTGAGGCGCAGCGCCTTGGTCGAGACGTCGTGATCCTGGACACCGCTGGTCGCCTCGCTATCGACGAGGCGCTGATGGATGAGGTCGCTCGGGTCTCTGCAGCGACCGACCCGTCGTACACCTTCTTGGTCATCGACGCGATGACCGGCCAGGACGCGGTCGCCACGGCGTCGGCCTTCCACGAGCGCCTCGCGCTCGATGGCGTGATCTTGACCAAGCTTGACGGCGACGCCCGTGGTGGCGCGGCATTGAGCGTCAAGGGGGTCACTGGTCGGCCGATCGCCTTCGCCTCGACAGGTGAGAAGGTCGAGGATCTCGACGTCTTCCACCCTGACCGGATGGCCGATCGGATCCTCGGGATGGGCGACGTCCTTTCGCTCATCGAGCAGGCCGAGCGGACGATGGACGCCGAGGTGGTGGCGAAGTCTGCCGGGCGCCTGCTCGACGGGACCTTCACGCTAGATGACTTCCTCGAGCAGCTCGGCCAGGTGCGCAAGATGGGCTCCATGGGCGGGCTGATGCGCCTGATGCCGGGCATGAGCAAGGAGATGCGCTCTGCTGCCGACCAGCTCGACGACCGAGAGATCGATCGGGTCGAGGCCATCGTCAGGTCGATGACGCCAGCTGAACGCCGGGACCCCTCGGTGATCGATGGCTCTCGTCGGCGTCGGATCGCCCAGGGCGCCGGTCGCAGCGTCCAGGACGTGAACCAGCTGCTGAACCAGTTCCGCCAGATGCAGAAGATGATGAAGTCGATGGGGCCGATGGCTGGCATGGGCGGCGGCAAGGGCAAGACGGCGATGGCCAAGCAGCTCCTCGGCCGGGGGCCGAAGCCCGACATGGCAGAGATCGAGGCTGCCCTCGGCGGCCAGATCCCGGGTCGAAAGGGTGCCGGCGGCTTGCCTGCAGAGCTCACCCAAGCCGGCCGGGGAGCGGGCGGGGCAGCCTCATCGAGCAACGCTCGAGGCACTGCAAAGGGCAAGAAGAAGAAGGGCGGGAGGGTGACCCCCCGCAAGGAGCGCTAATATCGAGGCCCTGATGCCCTGGCGCTCGTAGCCGGCGGCCAGAACCGTTTCATCGAAGGGAAGTCATCTCGTGGCAGTCAAGCTCCGCCTTGTGCGGATCGGTAAGAAGAAGCAGCCGACGTATCGTGTGGTCGCGGCGGATAGCCGGAGCCCCCGCAACGGCCGGTTCCTCGAGATCTTGGGGACCTACGCCCCTCGCGGCGCGTCGCTGGCAGAGCCAGAGACCTTGGTCAACATCGACAATGACAAGGCGGTGGCCTGGCTTCTCAACGGTGCGCAG
>CAITOG010000018.1 GCA_903893955.1 uncultured Actinomycetes bacterium | reverse complement strand
TCTTCTCGCTCATGGCGACCTCCTCGGGTGCGTGGTACCTAACTGAACGTCGGCGGGGCCGAGATTGTTCCCGGCTGTACCACTTCTTCCAGCCTAGGACCCCTGGGTCTCGAGCCAGCGCTCTGCGTCGATGGCGGCAGCACAGCCTGATCCGGCGGCGGTGATGGCCTGGCGGTAGTGGTCGTCCTGAACGTCGCCGCAAGCAAAGACGCCCTCGACAGAGGTCAGGGAGCCGTGATGGGTCTTCAAGTAGCCGTTCTCGTGGAGCTCGAGCTGGTCAGCGAACAGATCGGTGTTCGGGAGGTGACCAATGGCCACAAAGACGCCTGAGACCTCCCTCGTAGAGGTGTCGCCGGTGACGGTGTCCTCCAGGGCGATCTTCTCGACCTTTGCATCCCCGATCACCTCGGTGACCCGCGTGTTCCAGAGGAACTCGATCTTCTCGTTCGCCAGCGCCCGCTCCTGCATGATCCGCGACGCCCGAAGCGAGTCGCGACGGTGGATGACGGTGACCTTGGAGGCGAAGCGGGTGAGGAACAGCGCCTCCTCCAACGCCGAGTCGCCACCACCGACCACAGCGATCTCCTGCTCACGGAAGAAGAAGCCGTCACAGGTGGCGCAGGTCGACACCCCATGGCCGAGAAGTCGGTCCTCACCTGGGACGTTGAGCATGAGGGCTCGTGCCCCCGTGGCGATGATCACGCTGTCAGCGACATAGGAGGGCTCGCCGTCGGTGTCACCGACCCATGCCCGGAAAGGTCGAGCCGAGAGGTCCAGCTTGGTGACCTTGGCGACCTTGAGATCGGCCCCGAAGCGGGCTGCCTGGGCTCGGATGTTGGCCATGAGCTCAGGACCCGTGATGCCGTCAGGGAAGCCAGGGAAGTTCTCGACGTCGGTGGTCAGCATCAGCTGGCCACCAGGCTGGTCAGACGTCGAGGAGGGCTCGCCCTCGATCACGACTGGGCTGAGCTGGGCACGGGCGGTGTAGACGGCAGCGGTCAGGCCGGCGGGGCCAGATCCGACGATCAGGACCTTGGTGGTCTCTGGCATTGAATGTCCTCTCCTTCGACGATCGTCGGGGCAGCCCGAGATCAGGTGGTGGTGTCGTCCGAGGAGCGCGCGGTGCGCTTCGCCCAGGCGATGAGGCCGGCGATGCAGGCGATGACGCCGAGCACGGTGTAGCTGGCCCAGACCTCGTTGGGGAACACGTAGACATCGAGGAGCCTCAGGATGGCGACGCCCAGCACGACGGCGAGCACGGTCACCAGCGCTGCGATGAGCAATCCGAACACGATCGCCCGCCCGACGAGGATGATCGGCCTGATGACGCGATCTCTGATCGTGTCGACGACCAGGTCGATCAGGTCGACCGCCTTCTCAGGCCAGTCGTCCCCGATCCTTGGCTTGCTGTCGATCTCCTCGGCCATGGTGCTCACAACCTAGCCGAGCCGGCCCTCAATCAGCCCCGGTCGAGCCAGCAGATCCCGATGATCCCTGGGCCGCCGTGCGTCCCGACAACCGACCCGATCTCGGTGACGACGATCGGTTCGTCGGTCTCGACGTCGCGGAGCAGGCCGAGGAGGGTGTCGAGATCGCCCGCAGAGCCATGCGCGACCGCAAGGCGGGCGTAGGGAGCCTGCTCGTGGACCAGCTTCGAGATCTGTGCGAGCGCCTTGGCCCGGGTCCTGGCCCGTCCGGCTTCAGCGACCTTGCCGTCGGCCAGCTCGAGGAGGGGCTTGATCGAGAGCATGCTGCCGAGCAGCGCCTGGGCACCTCCCACGCGACCACCCTTCTTCAGGTGCTCGAGCGTGTCGAGGGCCCCGACCACCCCGGTCAAGGGCACGTTGTGCTCAGTGTGCGCCACGACCTCGTCGAAGCTGGCGCCGGTGGCGGCGAACTCGGCCGCATCGATCGCGAGCAGGCCCTGGGCCATCGTGACCGCGCGGCTGTCGACGACGTTGACTGGGTACGGCGCCATGGTCTCCGCAGCCGCTCGTGCCGCCTGGAAGGTGGCAGAGAGCTCAGAGGAGAGCGTGATGCACACGACGCCGTCGGCGCCGGCTTCACGAGCTGCCTCGAAGGAGGCCTGGAAGGCCCCCGGCGAGGGTGCTGCGGTCTCGGGCAAGTCGGAGGACTCCTTGCACTTGGTCCAGAACTCAGACGGGCTCAGACCCTCTCGGTCGACGTACTCGTCGTTGCCGAAGCGGATCGAGAGCGGGACGACGGTGATCGAGAGGCGCTCGGCGATCTCGACAGGGATGTCGCACGCGGAGTCGGTGATGATGCGGATGGCGCCCATGTGGTGCTCCTCAGGTGCTCGATGGCGTGAGGGTGAGTCTTGCAGACCTTCGCTCAGCGGCGCAGACCCGCGGCGGCGTCTCGACGACCCAGCAGCGAGATCGTCGCGAGGTAGGCGGCGCCACCTGCGACCACAGCGCCGAGCACCCGCGCCACCAGCGCTGGTCCGCTGAGCGCCGCGGAGAGGTTGACCACCACAGCCACCACGACGCCCATGACGGCCGTGGCGATGCAGACCCGGAGCAACGGCGCAAAGCAGCGAGGCGGACCGAGGCGACCGAGCCGGTGATCGAGGAGCCACAGGCCCGCTACGCCCGCGACGGAGTAGGCCACCGAGACGCTCAGTGCCACCCCGGCGAGGCCGAGCGGACCGACCAAGAGGACAGCGACGGCGATGTTGGTACCGTTCTCGAGCACATAGAGCCAGAACGCCGTCCTCGTCTGGCGCATGGATTGCAGTGCTCGGATCACGTACTGGAACACGGTGAAGCCCACGAGGCCAAGCGAGAGCTCGGCCAGCGCGGTGCCGGTCTGGGCTGTCTGGTGGGGGTGCGTATTGCCGTGGCCGAGCAGCAAGGCGATGGCAGGTCGTGCCAGCAGGAACATCGCCACTGAGGCTGGGATGATCATCGCCAGCACCGAGCGCAGGCCGGTGCCAAAGCGGGTGATGAAGGCGTTCACGTCAGCCTTTGTGTGGTGGGTGGCAAGGTCCGGTGCCACTGCGCTCATGACCGAGACCGCCACGATGGCATAGGGCATCTGCACGAAGGCATAGGCATAGGTGTAGGAGGAGACCGGCCCTGAGCCCCCGACGCTGAAGGCCAGCGCGATCATCACGAAGAGGGCGATCTGGTTCAGGACCACGAAGCCGAAGGTCCACGAGCCGAGTCGGACGATGGATCGCACGGCGACGTCGTGGAGGTCGAAGCGCCACCGGAGCCGACCGAGCCGAGCGGTGGCCAGGCTCGGGATCAAGAGGAGGAGCTGGACGAGGACGCCTGCGGTGGTGCCGGCGCCGAGGAGCGCGAGCTGGCCCGGTGACGACGAGACCGACGCCAGCGAGGTCACAGGGTTCAAGCTGGCCGGCGGCGCCACGGCGGCGAACACCAGGAGGACGCCGATGCACACCAGGTTGTTGGCGATCGGCACCCACATCGGTGCTCCGAACTTGCGCCGGACGTTGAGCAGCGCCCCGCCGATCGAGAGCAGACCGTAGAAGAAGATCTGGGGAACGAACCACCGCAGCAATGTCGTTGCCACGTGGCGCTGCTGGGCCAGGCTGGTGGGATCGCTCGAGAGGTGGACGTGGTCGAAGACGGTGAAGGCGTCGATCAGCCAGGGCGCAGCGATGAAGAACACCACGGTGGCACCGGCCAGCACGAGGACAGCCAGAGTGCACACCGCTGAGATTGACTTCCAGGCCTCCCGCTCTGAGGTGGCGGTGAGCCGCTCGATGAAGACCGGTATGAAGGTGGCACCGAGGACGCCGCCGAGCACGACGTCGTAGAGCATGTTGGGGATGGTGTTAGCCAGGTTGTAGGAGTCGGCAAGTGGTGAGATCCCGAGGACGTAGACCAGCACCAGGACACGCAGCACCCCGGTGACGCGCGACAGCGAGGTGCCCGCAGCCATCGAGCTGACCGCTCGGCCGAAGCCACCTGGTGTGGCCGTCGTCGTGCTCATCGGCGCTGCCGCCGCTCTCGTCGATAGGTCCTGATCCACCAGGCCCCGAGCACTGCGGCGGCACCCACCGTCAGCACGATCGCCACGAAGGAGGTCTGGGTCGTGTGGACCACGATCCGCTCATGGGTGACCACCACCGCCCCGTTGGAGGTCGTCAGCTGCGCGCTCAGCGCCAGGTCGCCGGTGGTCTCAGCAGCGACCGGGATCCGGATCGACTGGGTGGGGTGGTCGATCACGACGGCGAAGCGGCCGCCATGGGGGAACCGCAGGTGGTCACCTCGCACGACGAGGACACCGTGCAGCGTCCATGGTGAGGTCTTCGTCAACGTGATCGGCACTGCGCCCTTGAGAGAGGTC
>CAITOG010000017.1 GCA_903893955.1 uncultured Actinomycetes bacterium | reverse complement strand
GGCTGCGCGTGCGCGTCGGTTCGCTGCTCCAGAAGCGGAAGATCCTTACCGTTGGTGGTGATGTCGACTCATGGCTGGGCTGCATCGTCGCCCCATCGAAGGCGACCGAACTTGCGAGGTCGATCGGCTTCAAGGACGTCACCGTCCTGCCTGACTCGATGCACAGCCATCACCGGGACATGGGCTACTGGCTCATCGGTCGTCGGTAAGCGCAGCACGACGATGGATGACGCAACGTGAGCACAGTGGCTTCCCATCTCCGCGCTGTCCCTGCGTTGTCTGAAATGGCTGGGTGGGGGAGACTTCAGGATCTCACTGTGAGCACGATTGGCGTGAGAGTTCCGCTGGGAGAGGAGAGCGCATGACGCGTCTCAGCGTGGTCGTCCCCGCGTACAACGAAGCCAAGAGGATCTCCAGCGGCCTCGCCAAGCTCGTCGATGCTGTCGATCCAACCGACACCGAGATCATCGTCGTCGATGATGGCAGCACAGACAGCACCGTCGAACTTGCCACCGACGCTCTTCGCGGCTTGCCAGCGGCAACTGTGCTCTCGCTGCCAACGAATGTGGGCAAGGGTGCGGCGGTGAAGGCAGGCCTCGTAGAGGCCACGGGCTCCTCGATCGCATTCGTCGATGCCGACATGGCAACTGACCTTGCTGACCTGGCACCGCTGATCGCTGCGCTGGACTTCCATCACATCGCCATCGGCTCTCGATCCCACAAGGGGTCGTCCGTGGACCGTCGGCCGCGCATGCGAGCAATCATGAATCGGACGTTCGGCATGCTTGTCACCGCTGTGACGAGCCTCCCCTACATGGATACCCAGTGCGGCTTCAAGGCGTTCCGTGGCCCAGTCGCTAAGTTGCTGTGCCACGGGATGACTGTCGAGCACTTCGGTTTCGATGTCCAGCTCCTCGATCTTGCCGCTCGTCTTGGCCTCGACGTCACCTCGATGCCGGTCAAGTGGACAGACGTTGAAGGGAGCCACGTGGTCCCGGTCAGGCACGGTATCGAGACGGCGGTGGACGTCCTGACGATGCGAATGTCATGGGGCAAGGTCCCGCCGGTGATGGGTGTTTGGTTCCCGGGTGCCAGTGTTGAGGATGTCGCCTCCGAACACGCCGAGCTCCTGATTGCCACTGACCTTGTGGCGACGAGACAGGTGGGTGCCGCTGTGCTGTTTCCCGCTGTTCCTCCCGCAGTAGCTGGTCGACGGGTCAGCGAGATACTTGATGCCACGAGCTCGCAACGGCGGGAGCGACTCACCTTGCCCTACCGCTCGCTGCTGGCGCCTCGTTTCGGTTCGTTTCGGCGACCGATTGAGGTGGCGCTCTGAGCGGCTCGGTTCTGCACCGGATCTGGCGACCCGAGCTGTTGAGCGTGCGATGTGGGCCGTTGGGTGAGCGCGTGGAGTGCAGTCGGCTGCTCACCTATCATGAGGTGCCACACGTGCTGCTCGCAGGGAGGTTTCTCGCTCTCGACGGCACCTTCGAGCCAGGGTCCTGATGCGAGCGGAGACGGGCATCCGATGAAGATCACCTTCTTGTCGTGGCGAGACCTTGCGAATCCGCTCGCAGGTGGCTCAGAGGTATTCATCGATCGACTGGCGCTCTCGCTGATGGAGCTTGGTCACGAGGTGCAGCTGCTTTGTGGCGGGCCTGTTGAGCGGCGGCCGTATCGTGTGGTCGAGACTGGTGGGACGTACTCGCAGTACCTCAAGAGCCCGCTCGCCTATCGGAGAGTCGCCTCGGACGCTGATCTTCTCGTCGACACGGAGAACGGAATCCCATTCTTCTCGCCACTGTGGCGCAAGCAGCCGGTGGTGGCCCTTGTGCACCATGTTCACTCGGAGCAGTGGGCAGACCGGTTTCCGGCACCCGTTGCAGCGATTGGTCGTTTCCTCGAGGGAACTGCGATGCCGTGGGCGTACCGCCGGACTCCGTTCCTCGCGGTCTCGGAATCCACAGCCGCCGACCTCGAGTCGCTGGGGATCGAGTCCTCGAGGATCTCCATCCTCCATCAGGGGGTCGATCAGCCGCCACCGTCGCCGATCGCCAAGGCGCCTGAACCACTGTTCGTCTGCCTTGGCCGGCTCATGCCTCATAAGCGGGTCGACGTGGTGCTGCGAGCATGGGAGCGCGTCCGGCCTCAGACCGGAGGCAGGCTCGTCATCGTGGGCGACGGTCCCGAGCGCTCATCCCTCGAAGGCATCGCTGGCGAGGGTGTGGAGTTCCTGGGCCGTGCCGACGACGAGACGAAGTGGGAACTCCTCAGGAGCGCTTGGCTGTTGGTGCATCCTGCTCACCACGAAGGGTGGGGCATCGTGATCATGGAGGCTGCCGAAGCTGCGACGCCGTCACTCGGGTTCGATGTCCCAGGCGTTCGTGACGCCATCGTCGACGGCAAGACCGGACTGCTCGCGGCAACTGAAGAGGAGTTTGTCGCCTCTTGGGTGGCGGTCGGGACAACTGCATCGCTGCGAGAGGGTCTCTCCCAGGCGGCAAAGGTGCGAGCGGCCGGTTTCGAGTGGCCAGGGGTGGCGGCGCGCTTCGTCGAGTACGCCCAAGACATTGTGGCGGGGTGGCGGTCGTGACCGACATCCTCGACGACACTGGGCTCGCTGACGGAGGCCTCGTTGAGATGGCATCTGCGCCGCCATTGCGGCGGCGAAACGTTCTGTGGATCTGGCTTGGTGTTACTGCGGTGGTGCTCCTCCAGTCGAGAGGGCTGATCGTTCGCGACACGGAGCTCGGGGTGAACATGGCGCCCCTTCGATGGATGGCGAGTTCCCTGCACCTATGGGATCCGTCGGCCTATTCAGGTTCGGTGCAGATCGAGAAGTTCGGCTACTTGTTCCCGATGGCGCCGTTCTTCGGCATCGGTGAACTGCTCCATGTCCCGGTCTGGATCACGGAGCGAATTTGGCTCTCCTCGTTGCTCGCGATCGGCGCGTGGGGTGTCATTCGCGTTGCTGAGGCCTTGGGACCCTCACGACGATGGGCGCGAGTTTTGGGGGGGATCGTCTATGTGACGATCCCCATCGTGGTCGACTGGTCGATCCTCTCAGTCAACATCTTGAGCGTCGCATTCTTGCCCTGGGTGCTGTTGCCTCTGATGAAGGGCTCGAGAGAAGGATCGCCTCGCCGGATGGCTGCCCGATCTGGAGTCGCAGTCGCTCTCATGGGTGGAGTCAATGCGACCGTCATCTTGGCGTCACTGCCCCTCGCGGCGTTGTGGCTGGTGACTCGATCAGCTGGCCGGCGGCGTCGTGCCCTCATTGGGTGGTGGGTCATCTCGCTCGGACTCGCATGCTTCTGGTGGTTTGCCGGAGCGCTCTTGCAGGGAAAATACGGCTACAACTACCTCCCCTACACCGAGACCTCGGTCAACACCACGAGCACCGCCTCTCTGTTCGAGTCGATTCGCGGCACATCAAATTGGCTCAACTACTTCCACCAAGGTGGCAAGGCGACGGAAGGCGGGGGCTACACCCTGATTTCGTCGTGGGTCGCCATCTTGGGCACCTCAATCGTGGCCGGGCTGGGCTTGGCCGGCCTGTCACTCAAGAGGGTCCCTGAACGAATCTTCTTGGTGGCTGGTGTGGCCTTCGGCACCCTCGTCATGGCGAGCGGCTACCGCGGCGCCGGAGGTGGGCTGTTCTCCCCCGTGGTGCTCTCCATCCTCACGCAGCCACTCGCGTTCCTGAGGAATATCTCGAAATTCTCACCTGATGTCGCCCTCCCTCTGGCCCTCGGGCTGATCTGGCTGCTCTCAAGTATCGACGAGGTAGCCCGCCGACATGATGGTGCGCCGCGAGGTGCGCCACGGTTCCTCCGGGTTGCCGTCATCATCCTTGCTCTGGGAGGGACGGTCGCGGCAGGATTTCCGATCCTCAAGAACCAGCTGTATGGTCCCGGTGGCTTTTCTGCGATCCCCTCCTACTGGAACCAAGCTGCTACGTGGCTCGACACCCATCAGGGTCGACAGACCACGTTGCTCGTTCCAGGGTCACCGTTCGGCACCTATCGCTGGGGCAACCCACAAGATGAGCCGCTCTCTGTGTTGACCGGAACGTCGCTCACGGCGCGTACCATCGTCCCTTTCGGCTCGGACGGCAACACGCAGATGCTCAGTGTGG
>CAITOG010000016.1 GCA_903893955.1 uncultured Actinomycetes bacterium | reverse complement strand
GAGGGGAGCGAGCTCATCATGGATTCGCCTCAGCACCATGAGAATGAGATCGCCGTCACCATCGCAGGCGAGCCGCTCAGCCTCTCGCTGGAGGCCGCTCGACTCATCTGGGTCGAGCCGATGCCACACGCTGCGTGATGACCCAGAGCGACGCCACGAGTGTCCAGGAGTACATCGAAAGCGTCGACGAGGACTGGCGGCCCATCGTGCTGCGCCTCAGAGAGATCTGCCTGGCCAGACTGGTCGGCTGCGACGAGGTCATGGCCTACGGGATGCCCACCTACCAGGAGTCGGGAAGGGTGACGATCGGTTTCGCTCGCCAGAAGCGGTACCTCTCGCTGTACGTTTCGAAACAAGGCGTCCTCGACGAGCATCGGCGATCGCTGCTCGGAGTCAGCCTTGGCAAGGGCTGCGTCCGATTCACGAGGCCTCAGCAGGTTGACTTCGCTGTCATCGAGGAGCTGATTGAGGCATCGGCGCGGAGCCAAGAACCCCCTTGCTGAGCCCCTCAAGGTTCACCGCTGACAGACGAAGACCTGCGATCATGTTCCGATGAGCGACGACGTGGCGAAGAGCGACGCCCAGACACTCTGCCCCAACCCCTATGGCATCTTCCATGAATGCCCACACTGCGGTGGGGAGCTGAGTCCAGAACATGCACACTTCAAGTGCAGGACGTGCGGCTGGCGCGACAGTTGCTGCGACTGAATCCGACGTCGCAGGCAGCACAGGCGCTGCGCAGGGCAGGTGAGACATCACTCGAGCTCAGACGTCGCCCTGGTGGCAAGCACGTGCTCACGCCTAGGTCTCCACAACCTTCGAAGCGGCTGCACCGAAGCATTCCTCAGCGATGTCGCAGAGGATGAGGGCCTGCTCCCATCGGTCGGATCCCTCAGTCAGATTCCCAGCTCCATCGTCGACCAGCTGGGCGTAGCCGAACTCAGAGGGAAGCAGCTCTGGTGCGAAGCCGAACGACGAGCACGGCTCCAGCTCATCTTCGTTGCGGGCCGCTGTCAGGAAGGCCTCGAACGACAATTGCCAGAGCTGTCTGAAGTGGGAGACGGGGGCAGCCGACGCGTTCGAGGCTTGCACCTCGATTTGGATGCACCCACTCGATGCGATGCGACCATGCAGGTAGCGAACCCGCTCCAACACCGGCCTCAGGGTTTCGAGGAGGGCAATGAAGTCGACCATGCCGAAGTCGTGGCTGACATACCAATGGGAGAAGTCACCGTTGAACCGCATCTCGGGGTGGCGGTCGACGAGCCGAAGCGTCCGCCAGAGGTCCTGGGTGATGGTGGCACGATGTGTCTCGATGTACAGCGGGAGGCCAGTGGTAGAGCTGGCCGAGAGGACCTCATCGACGAGCCGATCCGCGGCGTCATCATCCTCGAGGCCCGTGCCCACCATCAGCGTGGCGCATTCGTAGCCTTGATCGAACCAGCGCCTTGCCGCCTCGGTCAGACCACCCGGCGTCGGCCGGATGTCAGAGGTTGTCGGCACCAGGCCAAGCTCGCGGCAGCGACCCGCATCGGCCCCCTGGATCCCCTGATAGCCGGCGGCCTTTGCGACCTCCAGCACCTCCAGCTCGTCCCCACGAGGTCCCGCGCTCCACTCAGGCAGCAACCAGGTGGTGCCGATGTTCAGGTCCCGACGCATTGTCGGAGGCGTCTCCACCGTCAGTCGACTGAAGGCGGGGACAATATCCCTGCGTTCCTCAGATGAGCGATCACCAACTCAGCAGCATCATGCGCCGTCGAGTCGCCACCAGTGTCGAGATGGACGTCTGGCGCTTCCGGCGCCTCATAGGGTGAATCGACGCCGGTGAAATTGATGAGCTCACCCCGACGAGCCTTCGCGTAGAGCCCCTTTCGATCTCGACCCTCTGCCACTTCGAGAGACGCATCGACGAAGACCTCGACGAACTCGCCGGTCTCAAACATTTCGCGCGCCATCTCACGCTCGGAGCGGAATGGCGAGATGAAAGAACACAGGACGATCATTCCTGCATCGACGAGGAGCCGTGCGACCTCAGAGACACGACGGATGTTCTCAACTCTGTCGGCCTCGGTGAAACCAAGGTCCCGACTCAGCCCATGGCGGATGTTGTCGCCATCAAGCAGGTAGGTGCGGTGACCCATTTCAAAGAGCCGTTGCTCGACAAGGTTGGCGATGGTGGACTTGCCTGCTCCCGACAGGCCCGTGAACCACACCACCGCAGGGCTCTGATGATTGAGTGCCGCCCGGCTGGCTTTGTCGACTTCGACTGCCTGCCAATGGACGTTGTCTGCTCGCCGAAGAGCAAAGTGCAACAACCCAGCCGCGACGGTCGCATTGGTGTAGCGATCGATCAGGATGAAGCCACCCATGTCGCGGTTCTGCTCGTAGGGGTCAAACGGGATCGGCTGATCCAAACTCAGATTGCAGACACCGATCGAGTTCAGCCGGAGGGTCCGAGAGGCGACGTGCTCGAGTGTGTTGACGTTCACCTCGTACTTGGGCTGCGCCACCGTGGCAGTCACAACTCGGGCGCCGACCTTGAGCAGGTAGGGGCGACCAGGCAGCATCTCCTCCTCGGCCATCCAGACGAGATGACACTCGAACTGATCTGCCACTGCCGGTGGCTCCTGCTTCCCCACGATGACATCGCCTCGTGACACGTCGATCTCGTCGGCAAGGCACAGTGTCACTGACAGGCCCGCTGTCGCCATCTCCAGGTCTCCGTCCGCGGTGACGATCCTCGAGATCGTCGACTCTCGGCCTGACGGCACGACCCGGACTGCGTCGCCCACCTTCACGCTCCCTCCGACCACCTTGCCGGCGTAGCCGCGGAAGTCCAGATCTGGTCGGTTCACCCACTGCACGGGGAACCGCAAAGGCCCAGCAACCGTCTCGTCGTCCACATCGATCGACTCGAGGTGGCCGATCAGGCTCGGGCCGGAGTACCACGGCGTGTTGGGCGAGGAACCGGTGATGTTGTCGCCGTTGAGCGCCGAGATGGGGATGGCGACGACAGAGCGGAGGCCGACCTCTTCGGCGAATGCTGCATAGTCGGCGACGATCGAGTCGAAAACCTCTTCGGAGTAGTCGACCAAGTCCAGCTTGTTGATGGCGAGCACAGCGTGACGAATGCCAAGGAGCGATACCAAGTAGCTGTGGCGGCGCGTCTGTGTCAGCACGCCCTTGCGCGCGTCGATCAAGATCACCGCGACGTCCGCGGTCGACGCGCCGGTCACCATGTTTCGGGTGTACTGCTCGTGACCCGGCGTGTCAGCGACGATGAACTTTCGTTGCTCGGTTGAGAAGAACCGATAGGCGACGTCGATCGTGATGCCCTGCTCACGTTCCGCAGCAAGTCCGTCGACAAGGAGAGCGAAGTCGAGCTCGCCACCCTGCGTGCCGACCTTCTTCGAGTCCGATTCCAAGGTTGCGAGGTGGTCCTCGAACACGAGCTTGGAGTCGTAGAGCAACCGACCGATCAAGGTGGATTTCCCGTCATCCACGCTGCCACAGGTGATGAACCGCAGCATCGTCTTGTGTTCGTGCTGATCGAGGTAGGCCTCGATATCATCCTCAAGCAGATCGTTCATGGCGTGAGCCATCAGAAGTACCCCTCTTGCTTCTTCTTCTCCATCGACCCCGAAGAGTCGTGATCGATCACGCGACCCTGACGCTCCGAACTGGTCGTCAGCAGCATCTCCTGGATCACCTCGGTCAACGTCGCAGCAGACGATTCGACTGCACCCGTCAGCGGGTAGCAACCAAGCGTCCTGAACCTGACGGAACGCATCGTGACCTCGTCGGGCGACACCGGCATCCGATCGTCGTCGACCATGATCAACGTCCCGTCACGCTCGACGACTGGCCGCATCGCCGCGAGATACAGCGGGACGATCGGAATCGACTCCCGGTGGATGTACTGCCACACGTCGAGCTCGGTCCAGTTCGAGAGAGGGAAGACGCGCACAGACTCTCCGGGACGGATCCGAGCGTTGTAGAGACTCCAGAGTTCCGGCCGCTGAGCCTTGGGGTCCCAACGGTGCTGCTCGGACCTGATGGAGAACACTCGCTCCTTGGCACGTGACTTCTCCTCGTCACGCCGTGCCCCGCCGAACGCGAGATCGAAGCCGTGCTTGTCGATCGCCTGCTTGAGCCCTTGGGTCTTCCAGACGTCAGTGTGTGTCGCAGACCCATGGTCGAAGGGATTGATGCCGAGTCGGAGCGCGTCGGGGTTCTGGTGGACGATCAGCTCCATACGGCTCTTCGCAGCCATCTCATCTCGGAACCTGTACATCGCTTGGAACTTCCACGTCGTGTCCACGTGAAGCAGGGGGAAGGGGGGAGGGGAGGGGTAGAACGCCTTCATGGCGAGGTGGAGCATCACCGCAGAGTCCTTGCCGACGGAGTAGAGCATCACTGGATTCTCTGACTCCGCCACTGCCTCGCGAAGGATCTGAATGCTGTCGGCTTCAAGGCGCTGCAAGTGGGTGAGAAAAGTCGGTTGGTCCTCGGTGCGCACGATGCTGCCTCCTGATGCACTGGATGGGTGATGGACGGAGCTCACGAGGGCTCGACCAGGATGGGCAAGGTGGCATGTCGCCGGATGAAGATGCTCGGACGACGTGTGCTGGGGTGATCCGGATCGAGCGTGACTGAGGACGTCGATCTCAAGAGGTGTTCGAGTGCGATGCGAGCTTCCAGGCGAGCAACAGGGGCGCCGATGCAGAAGTGCAGGCCACGGCCAAAGGCGAAGTGAGGAGCGGCCTTGCCGGACAAAGAAGCCCCTTCGGGTCCCTCATGCGCTGGGTCCGGACGGTTCGCTGCTGCCCACATCAGCATCACCTGGCTGTTCGCAGGTATCTGGAACTCCGCAAGCTCTGTGTCGTGAGGCGTGAATCGATAGTGGAATTGGAACGGACCCTGCGCTCGCAAGATCTCTTCGAGTGTCTCTGGGATCAGCTCGGGCTCTTCGCGAAGAGCCTGCTGCAAATCCTGGTTCTGACAAAGAACCTCGATGCTGGTGGCCAAGAGGCTCGCCGTCGTCTCAGAGCCAGCCGTCACCAAGACGACGAGCATGTCGCGCACCTCTCCATGGCTGACCTGACCGTCTTCGATGGCCGCAGAGAGGATTGCCAAGAGCCCCCGCCGATCAGCCGGATCGTGGGCAAGTGCCTGCTCGAGACGCTCGTGGACGAATATCGTGAGTTCGAATGCTGCGTTCGCAGCACGTTGCATGCCCTCACGATCCGTCACCCCATCAAGGAGTGCGCCGGTGCCGTTGGCGTAGCCAAGAATGGCTGGTGCGTCTGATGCGGGCAGGCCGACCACCTCGCAGATGGTTCGCACGGGAACCGGATCGCTGAACGTCGACACAGCATCGACGGCACGCGTTGCGAGGATTGGGGCAAGGTGCTCCTCGACGATGTTCGAGATCGCCGGGGCAAAACCAGCCACCGATGCTGGGCTCAGGTGCGGCTGCAGCAGCTTGCGATGGTGACCGTGCAGGGGGGGATCCGCCGTCGAGAGCACGTGGACCGAAGCCCGATACGGTGCGATCTCGTAGGGGATCAGCCGACCTTCCCCATCGTCATAGAGAATGTTGACGAGATTGGACGAGAAGTCTTGTGACCGGCCGACGACCTCTCGGATCAATCGCGGGTCAGACACCACGAAGGTGTTCTGCCCAGGCACCTTCCACACTGGCGCCTCGCTTCGCAGCGCATCATGAAAGGCGGTGGGGTCGTCGAGGACCTCATTGTCGAGAAGGATCGTTGGATCGTTCAGATTGATGGGCACCGTGTCCCCCTCTTCACTGATCGCAGCCCTGGCACGAGGCCCGTTGGCGAAGCGTACGACTGCCTCATCCGAGCTCTCCCTCCCACCGGCTGATCTGCGTTCTGAGCCAACCGTTCTCCCAGAAGCTCTCGTCGCCCCCATGTTCGAGGAGATACCGGTGCGCATCGGCCATCAAGTGCGACAGCGTGGCGGTCGTGCCGCCAGCCTGATGTGCCGCCTCGCCAAGCTGGATCGCCAGGACAGCGTCACCCCGGTCAAGCGCGGCCCGGGCGCGCGCAACTGTCGCGTCGACACCAGCCATGTCGACAAGCTCGGCGAGTGCCGCTCGGCTGCTGTCGGGATACAGCTCGGTCGTCGAGATGTGTTTGAACCACCCGACGTACTCCTCCCAAAGGGTTCTGACCGCCCACGCCACCTTGCCGTACCCCTGGCCAACTCGAAGCTCCGCCGGCAAGCGGATTTCCTCCATTAGCGTCCAGACATCGACACCGGCATTGAATCCCTCGAGCGAGCGGTCGTGCACGTACGTCACTGCATCATGGAGGCGTGCCAGCGATGCTTCGATGAGGGGGGCGCCGACGATCGGCTCACCGCGGCCGGTGACGAGAATCTCGGGCTGCAGCCCCCGCAGCAGACGGTTCGTTGCCAGCTGTGGTTCAACGAACCGGTAGCGATCCCCCCGTACCGTGTTCAGGTTCGGGAAGTGGGGGAAGAGCGGCCCGAGGAGGTTGCTGACAAGCGCCACCTTGTGCTCGGGCAGCCACACGATGCAGCAGTCCGTTGTCTCGCCCACGGCTGCATAGAGCTCGATCCGGAGACCGTCGACGTCGAGGTTCAAGTAGCGATCGAATGCGATGTCGGGCGAGGGCCTCGATTGGCGCATCGAGACACCAGGGTTCTCGGACGCGATGCGCATCGCATCGGTGCCCAGCATGTCGAACCAGATCCCAGCCGTGCGCATCCGAAGGCCCTGTATCCGCGCATCATCTGCTTGGCACTCCGGATTGTTCGCCTGCGCCACATAGGTGGTCTCGGGTTGGCGGAAGAGGTCGACGCCACCGACATGGTCGACGTGCGCTTGCGTGGTGATGATGTGGGAGGTCGGTCCCGGGCGCACCGCGTCGAAGAGCCGCTTGTGGTGAGGGGCCTCGTAGCCCAGGCCGGTGTTCACGATGATGCGTCCGTGGTCCGTCAGCAACATGTACGCAGAGGTTGTCCCATTGGATTGGTACAACAAGCCGTCGATCACGGGGATCGCGGACTCGTCGTAGACGGGCGTCAGCAGCTGCTTGCCTGGTCGCGTGTCGATCAGATGGTCGACCTGCTCGTGGATATTCACGTCACCTCGATTCGAACGGGGTAGGTGGTCATGTACTCGAGGTAGCGCGAGCGCACCGCCTCGGGGGTTGTTGCGAAGTCACTCCGGAGGTCGTACATGACCTGACCGGCTCCTCCTCGGGGGTGTGCTGCCTGGTACGCAGCGATCTGCCCCCGTGCCTCATCGGTCAACTCGATGCCTGCAACGTCGTAGACACGCTTGAGTGTGCCCATCTCGTCAGCCATGTAGTCGTCGAACAGCACATCAACCGTTCGGCCCGTCGGGAGAAGCTCGCGGTCTCGCAGCGATGCGTCGAGAAGGCGACCGATCCGATCGGTCCAGTAGTCGAGGTACCACACTGGGTCCACTGACCGGTACGCCGCGCGAGCCCCATAGGCCAGCATTGTGATCGTGGACTGCACCACTGCCACCGGATCGCGGTGCGTCATGACGATCGTCGCATCTGGGAACGTGGTCATCAACGGGCCCAACTGCTCAAGGTGCTGCGGACACTTGAGGACCCAGCGGTCTCGAGGCTGATACCACTGCAGGATCTGCAGCACCGTCTTCATGTAGGCGTAGTGAGACGTCTGGTCGTGGTCGAGGTAGTAGTCGCGCCAAGCCGGGGCTCGGGCCACCCACTCGATGTTGTAGTTGGAGAAATCTGGTGCCATCAGCTCGTTCTCCTCATGGACATGGTCCGGCGCCATCGGGTGCATCGCTGCAATGAGTGGCGCGCCAGCTTGCATCGCCTCCCACGACTTCTGAGATCGAGTCCATCGAGGGTCGATCCCATTTGCACCGATCACCTCGGTCGGATCTGACACCGGCTCGAGCGATTCCCAGAGCGGCATCGACCGGAATCGCTGATCGGCGGCCAGCAGGTTCACCAGGTGCGTGGTGCCCGATCGGGGGAGGCCCACCACGATCACCGGTTTCTCGATCGGAATCTCCAGGATCTCCGGATGGGCCTTGAGGAGCTCGTTGATCCGCAGGCGGTTCCGGGCATACCGAGTGCAGTCACCGAACATCACCAGGCGGCCCAGTCCGGTGCGCTCCGGATCTTCGTCCATCTCGGTGAGCTGGAGCTCGAGGCGCTCCTCGAAATCGTCGGGGCCGAAGTCTGAGAGCCCCGTCGCGTCGACTGCAGCCTCAAGCACAGCGTCCACACTCAGATTCGTCGCTCGCGCCTCCCCGTAGTCGATACCCATCTGCTGGATCTCAGTGAGCACTGGGTGCGCAAGATCGGTGATACGAATCGCCTCAGCCATCGTGGTCACACCTCACTGAGCCAGGAATCCGCCGTCGACGGCGAGCACCGAGCCTGTCGTGAACGCGGAGAGCTCACTCGAGAGGAAGAGGACGGCGGCGGCGACCTCCGCGGGCGTTCCCATGCGCTTGAATATCGCTCGACCGACTTCTGCATCGAGAAGCTCAGGGAAGCCCTTCATCGGCGCCGTCATCGGCGTGTCGATCAACCCAGGGGCAACAGCGTTCACCCGAATGTTGTCCCTGCTCCAGTGACTGGCGAGGTTCCTCGTCAGCGAGAGCAGCGCCGCCTTCGATGCTGAATACCCTGGCACGATCGTCGTCGACCGAAAAGCTGTCATCGAGACGATGTTGACGACGCTGGCGCCGCCCGTCATTGAGCTCGACCTGAGCGCAGCCCTCGACTGGACGCTGAGTCGTTGGGCCCCCTCCACGTTGAGCGCAAGCGAGGCGGCGAATCCCTCGGGTGTCCACTCGTCGAGACCATCGGGAAAGTTCGCGCCAGCATTGTTGACCAGGACGTCGAGCTGATCAAACGAGCACGCAAGTGCATCGACGGCGGCGGCATCGCGCATCTCCACCTGCCTGAACTCGAAGGGCGACAGGTCGCAGTTGTAGTCGCTTGGCGCGCTGCGGGTTCCGGTGACGATGACGTTGGCTCCGGCGCTGACAAAACGTGTCGCCACTTCGAAGCCGATGCCGCTCGTCCCACCCGTCACGAGCACCGTGCTGTCGGTGAAATCAAAGGTGACGCTGTTGGTCATCGCGCACCGTCCATGAGGATCATCACCTTGCCGCAGTCCTTGGAGCCCTCGAGAACGGCCAATCCCTCTCCGAACTCCTCCAAAGAGAACGTGTGGGTGACGATCTCGGAGAGATCACGTCGTTCGAGAAGCTCGATAGCATCTTCGAACCGCTTGGGGTACTCCATCGATCCGCGCACCGTGAACTGCTTCATGAGCAAGTTGACGTAGTTGGTCTTCACCGGTCGGTAGTGGAGAGCTACCACGATCAAGACTCCGTCCACGCGGCCCTTCTGTAGCACCTCATCAATCACAGCATCAGCACCAGATGCCTCGATGAAGATGTCGGTGGCCGCAGTGGGACCGAACATGAAGGGCGCTGTGCCGTGGAAGCGCTTGAGCTCTTCGAAGACATCGACCTCTGAAGGATTAAGGACGTGACGGGCCCCCATCCGCTTTGCAAGCTCGAGGCGAGCCGGGCTGAAATCGATGGCCACCGTGTCGTCGATGCCTCGATCGGCCAACGTGGCCAGCGCCATCAATCCGATCGGTCCACAACCAAAGACCGCCACCTTGTCGCCAGGCTTCGCTTCGGATTGGTTGACGGACTGCATCCCCACGGCGAGTGGCTCCGTGAGCGCCGCCGTCGTGAAGGGCATGTCATCGGGAAGTCGGAAGAGCCTGCGTCCATTCGCAGCCTCGGGGATGTGGAGCAGGGGAGTGAGGCCACCATTACTGGCTCCCGTCCCGAGCGGACCGTCACCGACGTTCAAAGGGCACACAACCACACGATCACCGATGGCCAGATCGGCAACCTCGTCCCCAAGCCACTCGACCACACCGACGACCTCGTGACCAAGGGGGATTGGGCGACCGGGATTCAGGCCCATGTGGATGTACGACACGTCCGTGCCGCAAATACCGCACGCGGCGACGCGGATTAGCGCGTCACGTGCTCCGGGTTCGGGTTCGGCGATGTCGTCCAACCGCCAGTCGTTCGCTCCATGCAGCATGATCTGCTTCATTGACGGACCGCCTCCTTCACGCTCGACAACGATGAACGTCCTGAGGCTGAGGTCGAAGACGCCTCAGACGGGCCCAGCGGGAGGACACCGACGAGGATGATGCGAACGAGATCCTCGATCCACTCGTCGTCAACGTCTGCGACACCGCTGAAGGCTGCGTGGAGCAACGGACCGTCGATCAGCGACGCCAGCACCGAGGTGTTGACGGTCTCTGCGATCTCGCCGGCTTCCTTGGCTCGCTCGAGGCGCTCTGCGACCATCTGCGACGCTGCTGCGGCGCTCGACGTCCGAAGCCGGCGATCAGATCGAGGCTCGCTAAGCAGTCCCGCGATCGCTGCGACCGCAGCTGGGCGACAGAGCTTCTCCGACGCCCATCGGATCATCGTCGCAAGGTCTGCCGCGAGATCTCCGGTATCTGCGACGACATCGTCGCCATCCGTTCGGAACACAGCGGAGGCGACCAGCTCAGACTTCGATCCCCAGCGTCGATAGATGGCAGCTGTCGTCGTCGATGCGCGCTCGGCGATAGCAGCAAGGCTCATCTCTCGATAGCCACGCTCGGCCAACAATGCGATGGTCGCATCGACGATGGCGGCGTCGAGACGCGTGTCTCGCGGCCTTCCGACACGCGACTGCTCTTCCATGTGGCCCCCTATTCCAATGCGATTCGTATCGTAATGATACTCAAAGCAATATGCAAGTGACCCGCGCTCAGCCACAAGCGCTCTGGGTGAGCGAGACTGCATCAATGCAGCCGATCGGGATTCATCACGTGGCGTTGAATGTCCCAGACGTTGATGCGGCGCTCACCTTCTACACGCAAGCACTCGGGGGAGTGGCACGCACCGACCGCCCGGACTTTGGGGTGCCTGGCGCCTGGATCGACATGGGCGAACAGCAGATCCACCTCATTGAAGCGCCCGCACCACCAGACCTTGGCCAGCACCTCGCCCTCAAGATCGCCGATCTCTCTCAACTCGTTCGCGAGCTGCGGGCCCGGGGCCTCGAGGTGAGCGACCCGTTCGAGATCGCTGGCGATAGCCAGACCTTTGTAACCGATCCTGGCGGCAATGTCATTGAGCTCCACCAGGTGGACGGCGAGCTCTAGCGCCACCGCCACCGCCACCGCCACCGCCATGGCATCGGCTCATCAGTTCGGCGCCGCTGCGTCGACCCGCATGGCGACCCCCGTCACGAAGCGCGCTTCGTCGGGTGCGAAGAACACCACCGTGTCCGAGACATCATCAAGTTTGATGAGGGTGGCAGGCCATCTTCAAGGTCAGTAGGAGTCGACTAGATTCGGCCCAATTCGATGATGACGTCCCGCCGAGTGGTGGAGAAGTGACCTTCGGCTGGCTGTGATCGTAGAGGGTGTCGTCGGGTATGTCACCCGGTTGGTCTCAGCCCCAGAAGAAGCCGGTGGGATCCTCGTC
>CAITOG010000015.1 GCA_903893955.1 uncultured Actinomycetes bacterium | reverse complement strand
GCCACTCAGGCCGCCGCGTCGTCATCGTGCTGAACGACAACGGCCGGAGCTACGCGCCCACCGTCTCGCAGCTCTCCGAATCGCTCACGAGCCTGCGGCTGAACCCGACCTACGTCCAAGCACGGGAACGGCTGCGCCACATCCTGCGCGAGATTCCAGGCATCGGCGAGGCGGCATACACGGGAGTGCATGGCGTCACGAGCGCGCTGCGCGAGCTGGTCTCGCCCCACACCTTCTTCGAAGCGCTCGGCGTCCGCTACGCAGGCCCCATCGATGGTCACGACATTGCGGCGGTCGAGCAGGCGCTTCGCAACGCTGCGGCGTGGGATGGCCCCATCGTGGTCCACGTCTTGACCCAGAAGGGCCGAGGGTACGCACCTGCCGAGGAGGATGAGGTCCAACGCCTCCACGACTTCAAGGTTGCGTCCGGCACCACGCGTCCGGTCTCTTACACCGATGCGTTCTCCGACGCGCTGCTGGTGGCTGCGGAGAAGGACGAGCGGATCGTCGCCCTCACTGCAGCGATGCCCGGCCCGACAGGCCTGCTCGCCTTCGAGGCCGCACACCCAGAGCGCTACGTGGACGTCGGCATCGCCGAGCAGCATGAGATGACGGCTGCTGCCGGCATGGCGATGGGGGGCCTGCGACCAGTGGTCGCCGTCTACTCGACGTTCTTCACCCGAGCGTTCGATCAGGCGATGTACGACGTCGGGATGCACAACCTGCCCGTGACGGTGGTCCTCGATCGTGCCGGCATCACTGGTGACGATGGGGCCAGCCACCACGGCGTGCTTGACCTCGAGCTCTGCCTGTCGATCCCCAACATGACGGTGTTCGCCCCCTCGAGCGCCAGCGAGGTCAAGGTCATGCTCGAGACGGCCCTCGCACTCGAAGGTCCGGCGTCGATCCGGTTCCCCAAGACCCCGCCTGTCGAGGTCGACGGTGAGGTCGGGCGAGGGCTCGAGGCCCGCAAGCTGCGCCAGGGGACTGGTGGCGTCTGTTTGCTCGGCGTGGGCAAGATGGTGGCGCGCTGTGATGAGGCGGCTGTCCTCCTGCAGGCCACCGGGGTCGAGGCGACCGTGTGGGATGTTCGAGTCGTCAGCCCTCCCGACCAGGCGATGCTCGCCGACGCGCTGGCGCACCAGCTCGTCGTCACCGTCGAGGACGGGGTCAGAGTGGGAGGTGCTGGCTCGTTCCTCGGCACGGCGATCAGCGATGCAGCCGCTCGGGAGCGGGTGCGGCCACCGACAGTGATCTCGCTGGGCACGCCACGGGCATTCATCGCCCAAGGTCGGCCAGACGACATCTTGGAGGGCTTGGGCCTCGACGCAGCCGGGATCGCTCGGTCGACCGCCGATGCACTGGCTGCGCTCGAGCGGCCGGTCGGTTCCTAGGCCTTGTTCGCCCCGTTGCGGGCCACAAACTCACCCACGGCCTGATAGGCCTCGATCGACTCGCCAGCGTCTCCCCAGAATCCCTGCTGGACGTCGTAGGCAACGATGCCGCCAGCAATGAAGTGGTTGTTCACGTCGGTGATCTCGAGCTCACCCCGACCTGAGGGCTCGAGCGTCTTGATCACATCGAACACAGACGGCTCGTAGCAATAGACGCCGGTGACCGCGTAGTGGCTCGGCGGCTGCACAGGCTTCTCGATGATTCTCACGATCCGCCCCTCCTCGTCCATCTCTGGGACACCAAGGTGGGAGAGGTGCGTGGGGTCATCCATTTTCGAGAGGATCAGGCGACACCCCACAGGGCGCTGGCGGAACCCGTCGATCGTCGGCTTGAACGAGTGCTCGAAGATGTTGTCTGCCAGCATCACCACGATCGGTCCACCCTTGGCGAACCGTTCGCCAAGGCCGAGGGCCTCGGCGATCCCACCAGGGCGCTCTTGGACTGCATAGGACAGGTTCTCGAGCCCGAGCGAAGATCCGTCGCCGAGCATCCTGAGGAAGTCCCCGACTCGCTCACCACCCGTGACGATGAGCAGCTCGTCGATCCCGGCCGCCACCATCGCCTCGACCGACCACTCGATCATGGAGCGGTTGTAGACGGGGAGCAGGTGCTTGTTGGTGATCCGGGTGAGCCGGCCCAACCTCGAGCCTGTCCCACCCGCGAGGAGGATCCCGCGCATCGACGCAGCCTACAGCAGGTTCACCTCGAGCACCCCACGAGCCACGGTCCCGGCGTGCATGCCGTCGACGATCTCTCGGAAGTCCTCGAGCGGCCGGGTCATCGAGACGAGCTCGTCCAGCCGGAGACGGCCGGCACGGTAGAGGTCCACCATCAGCGCCACATCGTGGTGTGGTCGAGCCGATCCGTAGCGACACCCGAGCAGCCCTCGATCGACGTAGGCCAAGGCGTTGATGTCGACCGACACCTCAGTGCCGCGAGCCGGGATTCCGATCGCGACGGCGGTGCCGCCCCAGTCCAGGACATCGAGCGCGTTGCGCAAGACCGCGGGGTGACCCACGCAGTCGAAGGCCCACGTCGCTCCACCCATCGGGTTGAGGGCGCCCGCCGCAGACTCCCGGTTCGGCGGCAGCAGCTCGGCGACCTTGGCCACCGCATCGGTGGTCGATGCATCGATGAAATCAGTCGCCCCGAACTGGCGGGCGAGACCCTCCTTGGACGCCAGGGTGTCGACGCCGATGATTCGAGTGGCACCAGCGATCTCAAGGCCCTGGATCACGTTGAGGCCGACACCGCCAACGCCGAAGACCACGGCCGTCTCGCCGGGCCGGACCTTGGCACGGTTGAGCACCGCGCCCACGCCCGTGAGGACGCCACAGCCGATCAAGCAAGCGGAGGTGAACGGGATGTCCTTCGGGATCCGGATCGCCTGGACCTCAGAGACGATGGTCGACTCGACGAACACGCTCACGGCTGCGAAGTTCGACGCGGCCTCTCCCTTGTAGGTGAAGGGGTGCGAGACGTTGCCGAGCGAGCTGCGGCACCAGGTGGGGTGACCCGTCGAGCACGCCCGACACACACCGCAGCTCGCCAAGGTGGCGATCACGACGTGGTCACCTGGCTTGACAGAGCGGACCTCTGAGCCGACCGCCTCGACGATGCCGGCCCCTTCGTGGCCGAGCACTGCGGGTGGCTTCCAGGGGATCGTGCCGTTGATCACGGAGAGATCGGAGTGGCAGACCCCTGCCGCGGCGACTGCCACTCGGACCTCCTTGGGCCCCGGATCACGGATCCCGAGCTCGTCGGTCAGCTCCACTCCATCACCTGTGTAGACGATGCCTCGCATGTTGTTCCCCCTTGTTGCTCTCTTGGTCGACTTCTCTGTTCAACGGGCCTCGGCGAGGAACTGCTCACGCAGTTCTCGCTTGAGGACCTTGCCGCTGGCGTTCATTGGCAGCGAGTCGACGATGATGACCCGGCGCGGGACCTTGAAGTTGGCCAACTTCTCCTTGGCGAGCGCCAGCAGCTCGCTTGTCACGTCGTCGTCCGCTCGAGCTTCGTCGGGCGGGCGCACCACATAGGCACATCCAACCTCGCCGAGGCGCTCGTCTGGAATCCCGATCACCGCCACCTGCTCGACGCAGGCATGCTGCCGCAGCACCGCCTCGATCTCTGCGGGATAGGCGTTGAAGCCGCCGGTCACGTACATGTCCTTGAGCCGGTCGGTGATCACGATGTTGCCGTCGGCGTCCATTGTGCCCACATCACCGGTGTGCAGCCACCCATCAGCGTCGATGGCCTTGGCAGTCTCTTCGGGCTGGCCGAAGTAGCCCTCCATCACCGTGTAGCCCCGAACCACGATCTCGCCGGGCTCGCCTCGACTGAGCTCGACGCCGTCGGGATCGATCACCTTCACCTCGATATCAGGAATGGCTCGCCCCGAGGTCCCTGCGATGATCTCGGCCGGATCATCCCGGCGACACATCGTCACCACCCCGCACGACTCGGTGAGCCCGTAGGCGGTCACGACCGTCTCGAAACCAAGCTCCTCACGCATTGCCACCACGAGTTCGACCGGCACCACCGCCGCTCCTGTCACCCCCAGGCGCAGGGAGCTCAGGTCGACCTCAGCGCGCCGCGGGTGTGCGTAGATCGACTGGTGAAGCGTCGGCGGCCCCGGCAGCATCGAGATGGCCTCGGCGTGGATCCGATCGAGCACCACATCGACATCGAACACCGGTTCCGGCACCATGGTCGCTCCAGCCATCAGCGACGCGAGCAGGCCAGCTTTGTAGCCGAAGGTGTGGAAGAACGGGTTCACGATCAAATAGCGGTCCCCGTGGCGAAGCCCGACGATCGATGCCCAGGTCGCGAACGTCCGGAGCGTCTGGCCGTGCGTCGTCATGGCCCCCTTCGGGCGTCCAGTGGTCCCAGAGGTGAACACGAGGTCGCTGGTGGCAGCTGGTGCAATTCCATCGGCACGCGCCTGGCTTTGCGCCGCATCGATCGATGTTCCCTCGTCGAGCAGGTCAGCGAGCGAGCTCACCTCGACGCCATCTGGAGAGTCGCCGTCGACCTCACCTTTGATGATGACGATCTTGTCGAGGTCGCCGATGGCCTCACCGACGAGCATTGCCGGATAGTCGAAACCCAAGAAGCCACGAACTGCAAGGAGCCAACGTGCTCCGGAGGCTTCGAGGATGTAGGCGGCCTCGGCACCCTTGTAGCGAGTGTTCAGCGTGACCAAGATGCCGCCTGCACGGACCGCGCCGAGTGCCGTGATGATCCACTCGACGCAGTTCGGCGCCCAGATGGCGACCCTGTCGCCAGCCTCGATCCCACCAGCGATGAAACCTCGGGCGGCGGCGTCGACCTGGGCTGCGAGCTCAGCAAAGCTGAGCCGGACGTCGCCGTCGACCACTGCCTCTGTCAGCGCGAAGCGCTCGCCCGCCCACTCGACCAAGTGCGGGATCGTCCCCCAGAGCAGGTCGCCCCGCGGATCCTCGGTCTCGCCGAGCTCGAAGGACGTCAGCTCCACCATCAAGCTCGCTGGCTCGACACGGAGATGATCTCACCGCTCAGGTACGTCGAGTAGTCGGAGGCCAGGAAGCAGATCACGTTGGCGACCTCCCAGACCTCGGCACCCCGATGGAAGAGCTCTCGGTTCCGCAAGAGAGCGAGGTCGTCATCGCTGATGACCCGGTTCAAGAAAGGATGCTCAGCAAGCGATGGCGCCACTGCATTGATGCGAATCCCAAGCGGCGCGGCCTCAGCAGCGGCACACCTGGTGAGCGCCATCACCCCTGCCTTCGCAGCTGCGTAGTGCGCCTGGCCAGGCTGTGCCCGCCAGCCGAGCACGCTGGCATTGTTGACGATCACACCGCTCCCCTGCGCCGTCATCCTCGTCAGGGCAGCTCGGGTGCATCGGAACGTGCCGTTTAGCGTCACGTCGAGGACCTTGAGCCACTGCTCGTCGGTCATGTCGACGAGCGGAACCGTCCCTCCGAGACCTGCGTTGTTCACCGCCACGTCGATCTTCCCGTGCGCAGCCGAGACCGCATCGAAGAGGTTCTGCACCTGCTCCTCGACCGTCACGTCACAAGCGACGCCGAGCACCTCGCGGCCGAATTCCTCGGTCAGCGCTTCGGCGGTCTCTTGGCAGCGCCGCTCATGGGCATCAGAGACGACGACCTCCGCCCCTTCATCGAGGCAGCGCTGCGCGGTGGCCATGCCGATGCCCGTGCCAGCGGCGGCGGTCACGAGGACCACCTTTCCATTGAGGAGGTCGTGGCCGGGCGGTCGCTCTGGGACGGCCGCCGGCTTGAAGTCGTCGCTGAGGCTCATCGAACTCCCGTTCCAGTGATCTTGGGTTCGGCTGGGAGGCCGAGCACCCGCTCTCCGATGATGTTGCGCTGGATCTCGTTCGATCCTCCATAGATCGTCTCAGATCTTGAGAACATGAAGGTCCGATGCTCAGGGCCGAGGTCATAATCCTCGCCAGTCACCGTCGAGGCCATGCCGAGGACATCCATGGCCAGCTCACCGAACTCCTGATGCCACGACGCCCAGAAGAGCTTGAGGATCGAAGCCTCCGGAGGAGCAACCGGTCCGTCGATGCCCGTGAGGCTCCGCAGGGTCGTCAAGCGGAGTGCCTCGAGCTCGATGAACGACTTGACCAGCCGGTCCCGCAGGACAGGTTCAGTGACCCGACCGCTCGCTCGCGCCTCGTCGAGCAGGCTGTCGAACTCTCGGCGGAATGAGAGCAGGTGGCCGAGCAGCCCGACGCCGCGCTCGAACGCCAGCGTGGCCAAGCCGACTTCCCACCCTTGTCCTGGGGCGCCGAGGACGTTGTCAGCGGCAGTCCTGGCGCCGTCGAAGAACACCTCGTTGAACTCGCTCGTCGCCGTGATCTGTGTGATCGGTCTGACCTCAATCCCCGGCTGGTCCATGGGGACCAGAAGGTATGACAGGCCCTTGTGTCGAGCGGACGCTGCATCGGTTCGGCACATGACGAAGCACCAGTCGGCGGTGTGTGCCAGCGAGGTCCACACCTTCTGCCCGGTGATGACCCATTCGTCGCCGTCGAGCTCTGCCCTGGTGGCCAGGCTCGCCAGATCGCTCCCCGCGTTCGGCTCTGAGTAGCCCTGGCACCACAGCTCTTCTCCGGCCACAATCGGCGGGAGGAAACGAGCTCGCTGCTGGTCGGTCCCATAGTGGATGACGGTCGGTCCCAGCAGACCCTCGCCGAGCACGCCGACACGTCCTGGTGCCTTGGCCCGGACGTACTCCTCATTGAAGATGACCTGCTGCGGGATCGATGCCCCTCGTCCGCCGTACTCGACAGGCCACCCGACACAGGTCCAACCGCCTCGCGACAGCTCGCGCTCCCACTCCCGGCGGACGTCGAACCCGTAGGTCTCGTCGCCCGAACCTCCTCGACCGCCGAGCGCGGCGTACTCGCCTACGACGTGCTCCTCGAGCCAGGTGCGCACCTCGTCTCGAAAGGCGCGATCAGCAGCAGTGTCGGTCAGATCCATCGCCCCGGTAGCGTACAGACAATCGCGAGCGTTATCTGACGGTTCGTCAGAAACCAGAGGAGGAGGAACCATGGGTGACTTCCCAGTGACCAAGACGGATCAGGAATGGAAGGTGCAGCTCTCCCCTGAGCGCTATGCAGTGCTGCGTCAAGCAGCCACCGAGCCGGCGTTCACCGGTGAGCTGCTCCACATGGAGGATGACGGTTCGTTCACCTGTGCTGGCTGTGGCGCGGTGCTCTTCTCCTCGACATCGAAGTTCAACTCCGGCTGTGGGTGGCCCAGCTTTGATCGCGCTGACGGTCCGGTCATCGAGCAGCGGGACCGGAGCTTTGGGATGGTGCGGACGGAGATTCTCTGCGGTGAGTGCGGCGGCCATCTCGGCCACGTGTTCCCCGACGGGCCGACCGACACCGGCCTTCGCTACTGCGTGAACTCGTTGTCGATCGAGTTCGACCCTGCCTCCGACGCATCCTGAGCCGAAGCGGCGCCCCGAAATCGGACTAGACGTCGAGGAATCGTCGGATCGCCAGGGCTGATCCCCCGGCACCGATCGCGGCGCCGAGGACCACCACGACGGCATTCGTCCAGAACACCTGCCAGCCGGTCAGGCGCATCTGTGTCAGTACCGCATTGGGGTTCGAGGGGTCGCCGAAGGCGTTCAGCGCATCGTGGAGGCCGAAGACCACGAGCGCTGCCAGGAGCGCACCGAGCAGGCCTTGGATGAGGCCCTCGGCCATGAACGGCACCCGGATGAACCAGTTGGTCGCGCCGACGAGCTTCATCACTGACACCTCTCGACGTCGAGCGAAGATCGCCAGCCTGATCGTGTTCAAGATGAGCACCGTGGCTGAGAGCAGGAGGACGACGGCGACGATGATGAACACCCATTGGAGCACAGTGATCGTCTGTTCCATCGCGTGGATCTGCTGGAGCGGCGCCGTCGCGTCGCGCACGCCAGGCTGCCCGGTGAAGCGGTTGATCACGATCTGTGCATCCTGCGGCTGGTCCGGCGTGCACCGGAACGACGTGGGAACTTCGCCTTGCTTGAGCACCGAGAACTCAGCTGGGGTGAGGAGCTTGCGAGCCTCCGCATAGTCATATGCGTGGTTGCGGTAGACGCAGTCGTGCACGTAGGGCAGGGTCTTGAGCTGCGCATCGATGGCGTTGATCTCGGAAGCGGACGCTGCAGGCGCCATCCAGACCACGACCTGCGTGCCTCGCTGCCACTCAACCTCGGCATTGGCTGCGCCCTGCTTGAGCAGGAGGGTGGAGCCAACCAGCATGAGCGAGACCGCGACCGTCAAGATGGCAGCGATCGTCATCAGCCGGTTTCGCCACAGGTTTGAGGCGGTCTCTCGGACTGCGTACTCAGCGAAGACAGGCATGGCTACCCCTGCACCGCCTGGGAGTCATCGATGCCGTAGACGCCTCGCGACTGGTCTCTCACGAGGGTGCCGTGATCGAGCTCGAGGACTCGACGCCGCATCCGGTCGACCAGCGTCTTGTCGTGGGTCGCCATGAGGACGGTCGTCCCGGTCCTGTTGATCCGGTCCAAGAGGCTCATGATGCCCTCAGAGGTGGCTGGGTCGAGGTTGCCGGTGGGCTCGTCGGCGAGCAGGATCAGCGGTCGGTTGACGAAGGCTCGTGCGACCGCGACCCGCTGCTGCTCACCACCGGAGAGCTCGTTCGGGAGGCTGTCGTGCTTGTGGCCGAGCCCCACGAGCTCGAGGACCTGTGGCACCTGCGTCTTGACGACCGACTTCGGCCGACCGATCACCTCGAGGGCGAAGGCGACGTTCTCAAACACCGTCTTGTTGGGCAGGAGCCGGAAGTCCTGGAACACGCAGCCGATGTTGCGGCGCAGGAAGGGGACTCGCCACTTGGGCAGGCTGCCGATGTCGCGCCCGGCCTCGATGATTCGTCCCTCGTCGGGGACCTCCTCGCGCAGCAACAGCCGCAGGAAGGTCGTCTTGCCCGATCCCGACGAACCGACCAGGAAGACGAACTCTCCCTTGTCGATGTCCACCGACACGTCTCTGAGCGCGACGGTCGTGGTCTTGTAGGTCTTGGTGACGTGTTCGAGGCGGATCATCGGTTCGTTGGGCGACGTGCGCTCGCCCCCGTGCTGTGAGGTCCGGGTGGGGCGCCGTCTCCCTTCACCCTACCCGGGCATCCCTCTCAGGGGGTGACGCCACGGCGGCGGCGGAGCTCTGCCTCCATGAAATCATCGAGATCCCCATCAAGGACCGCATCGACGTTGCCCGTCTCGACATTCGTGCGCAGATCCTTGACCAACTGGTAGGGCGCCATGACGTACGAGCGGATCTGGCTCCCCCAGGCGTTGTCGATTCGCTCTCCTGTCAGCTCTGCCAGCTCTGCCTCTCGCTGCTCTCGAGCGACCTCGGCGAGCTTGTTGGCGAGGATCTGCATCGCCCTCGCCTTGTTCTGGTGCTGGCTGCGCTCGTTCTGGCAAGAGACCACGATCCCGGTCGG
>CAITOG010000014.1 GCA_903893955.1 uncultured Actinomycetes bacterium | reverse complement strand
CGGCATACGCGACCAAGGCGTTCTTGTGCACAGCGATGGCTCGCCTCGTCGCCGACGAAGGCCTGTGCCTCGATGTCGCCAGCGGTGGCGAGCTGCACACGGTCCTCAGGGCTGGGGTCGAAGCGTCGCGTGTGGTCCTCCACGGCAACAACAAGTCCGACGCCGAGATCACGAGCGCCCTCGAGCACGGCGTTCGACGGATCATCATCGACTCGGTCGACGAGATCGACCGATTGGACCGCCTTGCGTCGGGTGAGCAGCAGAAGGTGCTGCTCAGGGTCACACCCGGTGTCGAAGCACACACCCATGAGTTCGTGCGCACTGGTCAGGAAGACTCGAAATTCGGTCTCTCTATCGCCTCAGGTGCTGCCCACGCAGCGATCGACCGGCTTCGGGGCTCGAGCGCGGTGGAGCTGGTGGGGATCCATGCGCACATCGGAAGCCAGGTCTTCGACGTGTCATCGTTCGCTCAGGCAGCTGAGGTGCTCGCTCGTTTCTTCGTCCCGCTTGATCTCGCGGAGCTCTGCGTGGGCGGTGGGCTCGGCGTGGCCTACCTGAACGAGGAGGCTGCACCGAGCATCACCGAGTGGGCAGCGGCAACCCACGAGGCGCTTCAAGCGGCCGGCGTGCCAGATGACGTCGAGGTGACTGCCGAGCCGGGTCGCGCTATCGCGGCGCAGGCGGCGGTCACCGTCTACTCGGTGGGGACCATCAAGCGGCTTCCCGACATCAGGACCTATCTTGCTGTCGACGGGGGGATGAGCGACAACCCACGGCCGGTGCTCTACGGCTCGGGCTATGAGGCATTCGATCCGGCCCGCACCTCCGCTCGGCGGCCAGAGGTGGCGAGGGTCGTGGGCAAGCACTGCGAGAGCGGTGATGTCATCCTCCCGGACGCTCACATCCCCGAGGACATGGGCATCGGGGATCTCCTCGCCACGCCGGTGACTGGCGCGTATGGCTACTCGATGGCCTCGACCTACAACAAGGTGCCTCGGCCGGAGGTGCTCTTCGTGGCAGATGGCGTGGCGCGGACGGTGGTGCGGCGCGAGACCTTCGAAGATCTCGCCAGCCTCGACGTCTGAGCCATCCGGGTGACGCCCTGTGGGGCGGTAGCCTGCTTCGGTGCTCATCAACAGCCTTCCCTCTGTGCGGATAGCGGTCCTGGGCTGCGGCAACGTCGGCAAGGCGCTCGTCGAGCTCCTGTGCGATCCGGCGGAAGCGGACGAGCTCTCGGTCAGGGCAGGCGCGCGCCTCGAGGTGGTCGGGATCGCGGTGAACGACCTGAGCCGTGCTCGCTCGAGCGAGCCGTGGTTCCCCTCGGAGCTGCTCACCGATGACCCAGTGGCGCTGGTCGAGCGCGATGACATCGACCTGGTCGTCGAGCTGCTCGGCGGCTTCGAGCCAGCAGGCTCCCTCATCGAGTCGGCGCTCGGTCGAGGGATCCCGGTGGTGACCGCCAACAAGGCGCTCTTGGCGCAGGAGGGCACTCGACTCGCGGCAATGGCGGCAGCACACGGCACCGACCTCGAGTTCGAGGCTGCGGTGGGTGGTGTGGTCCCGGTGATCCGGACGCTGCGTGAGTCGCTTGCCGGCGAGCGAGTGCGACGTGTCATGGGGATCGTGAACGGGACGACCAACTTCATCCTCTCGAAGATGGCGGATGAGGGTGGTGACTACGAAGAGGTGCTCGCTGAGGCGCAGTCACTGGGCTTGGCCGAGCGTGACCCGACCGCGGATGTGGAGGGTGAGGACGCGGCAGCGAAGGCTGCCATCTTGGCCAGCCTGGCCTTCGGCTGCGCAGTCCCCTTCGATGCCGTCTACCGCGAGGGGATCACGAGGATCCGCTCGGTCGATGTCGCCTTCGCCCGCGACCTCGGCTACGCCGTCAAGCTCCTGGCCATCGCCGAGGACCTGGGCGACGGTCGGATCTCAGCCCGGGTGCATCCGACCATGGTGCCGCTCGGCCACCCGCTGGCAGCGGTGAGCGGCGCGTTCAATGCCGTGTTCATCGAAGGCGCAGCAGCTGGTTCGATCATGCTCTATGGCCCAGGGGCGGGTGGCCCCCCGACCGCCTCAGCGGTGCTCGGTGATGTGATCGTCGCCGCTCGCCGCCGACTCGCCGAGAGCGCCGCCCCCGCGCCCACAGCGTCCCTCGAGCGTCGCGTGGTGCCGATGGCTGAGCTGACCAGCGCCTTCTACCTCTCGATCGACGTCGCTGATCGCCCAGGCGTGCTCGCTCGGGTGGCGACGACCTTCGGCGACCAT
>CAITOG010000013.1 GCA_903893955.1 uncultured Actinomycetes bacterium | reverse complement strand
TGCACAGGGGTGCTGCAGCTATGGCGCCCATCTCGTGGACAAGGCGGACGTCAAGAACGTCCGACGGCGTGCCGCCCTCCTCACTGCCGAGGAGTGGCAGCTCAAGGATCGGGCACCAAAGGACGTCATCGCGAAGAACGATGACGGGGAGCTGACGACAGCGCTCGTCGATGACGCCTGCGTGTTCTTGAATCGGCCCGACTTCACAGAGGGTCCCGGCTGCGCGTTCCATGTCGCTGCCATGCGGCGAGGCGAGAGCTACGTGCCTTGGAAGCCGGAGGTCTGCTGGCAGCTCCCGCTGCGCCGCGAGGACGAGGTGCTCGACGATGGGTGGGTCGTGACCACCATCGGTCAATGGGAGCGGCGCAACTGGGGAGCAGGAGGAGCTGAGTTCCACTGGTGGTGCTCTGAGGATCCCGCCGCCTATTCAGGGGCAGAGCGCGTGGTCGACTCGATGGCCGAGGAACTCATCGCCACCGTTGGCGCCGACACCTACGCCAGCTTGCTCGCCTTCATCAACGAGCGAGCCGATCGCCAGCACAAGGGCGTGGCCCTGGCACACCCGACCGTCAGGACGAAGCAGCGCTCGAAGAAGAGGAAGGCCTAGACCTTCTCGTCGTCAAGCGGGTCGTGCTCGTCGGAGCCCGTCGAGGTGCCATCGCCCAAGATGCGCTCGTAGTCATCCTCCTCCGCCAGACACCACGACGCATGGACGTCCTCTGGCTCGGCGCCACACTCAGCGCACGAGGTGGCCTCGGAACCGAAGGAGCGCTTGAAGCTCCGCGCCTCTTCAAACCTGCGATGACGACCCTTCTTCACCACGAACTCCTCGCTGCCATGTCGGGGCTGGTCACCAGATCTCACCACAGGCGACATCGGTCGGTCCCCGCCGGAGGCGATCCGGCCGGGGTCCGCCTCCCCATTGCCAAGCCTCCACCCTACCGCCCCGAGGCGGGGGCTGGGCTCGCGCTCGTAGCGCTACGATCTCGATCGAGGACCACATGAGCGACACTTTCGACCCACACGCGATGATCACTCGGTTCGCCGAGCGTGCAGCAGCCGTCAAGGACCGCGCGATGCCGCCCGTCGAAGGTCCAGAGCGGCAGATGTGGATGGAGCGGACGAAGCTCGACTTCATGGATTACGCCATGCTCGGCGACGCCGTAGCCACTCTCGAGGACGGCATCTTGACCCTGCGGATCGACCTTCGACCGCAGAGCGAGGCCTAGCCTCCGTAGCTCATCTTGGTGTCCTCCATCCGAAGGACATCGAACAGGCGCTCTGAGGCCCGACCGGCGAGGAACTCCTCGGTCGCCCCCCAGGTGACTGGCGCCGCCACCAGCAACACGTGGCTTCCGAGCGGGAGCGACTCGCGGACCTCGAGCCCGAGCCAGGCCCCCGCGCGACTGTGGACAGGAGGGCCGCCGCCGTCGAGGAGGCGCACCTCTTCTCCAGACAACTTCGCCCACCCATCGGCGCCGAGCTCGGCGTCGGCGACGGGCTTGACGAATCGACGGACCACTGCCTTGTCGCCCCGATCGAGGATCGACAGGGCTGCCACACCGCTCGAGCTGATCAGGCCAGCGGTCACCGAGTCAGCCTCAATCGAGAGGCCGATCAGGCGCGGTGACGTCGCGACCTGGTTGACCAAGCTGGTGGTCATCAGGTTCCACGGTCCACGTCCGACCTCCCCCACTGAACCGAGCAGGTAGAGCCCTGTCGGCAACGACCACAGGATGCGACGTGCCGTGTCGTCGTCGAGACGTCGCTCGGTGCTCACTGGGAGGCCTGATCGCCAGGCGGCGTGGTGGTCGAGGTCGTCAGCGTCCCAAGCCGAGCTTCGAGCGCCGCAGTGGCCTCGGTGAGGAGTCCGATGGCGGCTGAGCGGTGCGCCTTGAACTTGGCCAGCTCGGCGGGGTTCCCGACTGCCTTGTCACACGCCTCCGATGCCGCGCCGATCTCGCTGTAGGCGTCGGCGAGCAGGCGAGAGATGGTGGCATCTGGCGACGGGAGGTCGGAGTTCGCCTGTTCGCTGGCGAGGTAGAGCACACCGCACACGGTGTGAGCCTGATTCACCGTGGTCGCAGGATCATCGAGAGCCGTCGCCGCTGTGCCGAGCAGTTTCTCGAGCATCGGGATGGTGCCACCGATCCCGGTGCTCGATGCAAACGACGACAGCGAGGCTGAGCCGGCGTTGCCGGCAGGGCTACAGGCCGTCCCGAGCAGGCCAGCGACGAGGAGGGCCACCCCAGCGACGAATGGCCTCCTCACGACACGGTCAAGAGGTG
>CAITOG010000012.1 GCA_903893955.1 uncultured Actinomycetes bacterium | reverse complement strand
CCGCCTCCTCGACCTCGACCACTTCGACCACGTCCTGCACCTCGCCGGCTGGCTGGAGCTCGGTCGTCGGGACGAAGGCGACAGGTGGCGCCGCTGAGTACAACGTGATGTCGTTCGACGGGACCGAGATTCGCGTCCACTGGTTCCCGCTGTCGACGAGCGTGGGGCACGCTGTCACGGCACCGACGGTGCTCATGGGGCCTGGGTGGGGCGAGACCGGTTCGACCGACACGACGAGCGGCGGCCTCTTCGGCTCGCTCGATATCGCTGCTCTCTGGAAGGCCGGGTACAACGTGCTGACGTGGGACCCGAGAGGGTTCGGCAAGTCGGGCGGCGCTGCGCAGGTGGACGATGCCTCTGTGGAAGGTCGTGATGTGACGAGGCTGATCAGCTGGGTGGCGCAGCAGAAGGGCGTCGAGCTCGATGGCCCTGGCAATCCGAGGATGGGCATGGTCGGTGCGTCCTATGGCGGCGGTATCCAGTTCGCGACGGCCTCCCAGGACTGCAGGGTCGATGCCATCGCGCCGATGATCGCCTGGCACTCACTCACCACCAGCCTGTACAAGAACCAGACGGTCAAGTCCGGATGGTCCAACATCCTGACCGCCGGTGCTGCAGCCGCCAAGCTGAACCCGAACATCACCCAGGCCTCGACAGATGAGCAGGCCACGGGCGTGATCTCGCCAGCCGAGGCTGCGTTCTTCGCCTCTCGGGGTCCCGGGGCGCTCGTGGCCAAGGTCCACCAGCCCACCCTCATCCTCCAAGGCACGGTCGATGACCTCTTCACCCTCCAAGAGGGTGTGTGGAACTACGAGCTGCTCAAGAAGGCTGGCACCACGGTGTCGATGGTGTGGTTCTGCGGCGGTCACGGCTCGTGCCTCACGGATCCAGGCACGGTGATCGATGAAGGATCGATGTCGATCGAATGGATGGACCGCTACGTCAAGGACGATGCATCGGCGAAGTCGCTCGAAGGCTTCGAGATGGTGGACCAGGCAGGCACCACCTACACGGCGCCGGCTTACCCGCCGGCTGCTGGCTCCCCGGTCAGCGCCGCTGGCTCGGGGGGGACCCTGTCGCTGACCGCGGACGGAGGGTCGGGGCCAGCGACCGCCTCCCCATCGCGTTCTGGAGCGAGCGCCATCGATGCGGTGGCGCTCGGGGTCACTCCGGCGAAGGCATCGAACGCCACGAATGTTTCCATCCCCTTCGCTCACGAGGCGGTGGTTGCTGGGGCGCCACGCTTGACGATGACCTATTCGGGGACTTCGCCAGGAGGGTCCCGTCCGACCCGGGTGTTCGCACAGCTCGTCGACCCGACCACCGGCATCGTGCTCGGCAACCAGATCACTCCTATCCCGGTGATCTTGGATGGATCGACGCATACGTTGTCCTTCCCGCTCGAGATCGTGGCCTTCACGGCGGCGACGGGGTCGCATCTCGAGCTGCAGATCACCCCGACCACCGTGGCCTATGCCGTGCCGCAGCTGGGTGGTTCGATCACGATGAGCGCGATCCATATCTCGCTGCCCACTGCCACCAACCTCACCGAGGTGCATGGCTGAGCGAGCAGTCGCCCGTTCGACCTAGCGCCCGGTGAAGCGAGCCGGCCGCCGTTCATTGAACGATGCGATGCCCTCAGCCAGATCCTCGCTCGAAGCGAGCCGGCGGTTGATCTCGCCGAAGCGGCCGATGGCTTCTTCCTCGCCCTGGGTGAGCGCGAGTAGCGCGTTCTCCTTGGTCATCTGCACAGCGAGCGGCGCGTTGGCAGCGATCTCGAGCGCGAGCTCGATGCCGCGCTGGCGCTGCTCGCCTGTCGGCACGATCTCTTGGACGAGGCCGATCCGGCGCGCCTCGGTCGCATCGAACTCGTCCGCACGAAGCAGGTGGTACATCGCGTTCCCCCAACCGCCCCTCGAGACGAAGCGAAGCGTGGCCCCGCCGAGGGCGGTCACGCCACGTCGAGGCTCGAGCTGGGCGAATCGAGCATCGTCGGCCGCCACCACGATGTCGCCGGCCAAGGCCAGCTCGATGCCGATGGTGTAGGTGATGCCCTGGACTGTGGTCACCTGGGGCTTGCGAAGGCGTCGTCGAAGGCCCAACGGATCCACGCCGTCGGTGCGCAATCCTGCAGGATCGGCATCAGGTCCGAAGAAGAGCGGCATCTCAAGTCCGGCGGTGGTGTGATCGCCGGCGAAGCACAGCACGCCGACGAAGAGTGAGTCATCCTCGTCGAGCTCGGTCATGGCCTCAGAGAGCTCTCTGAGCATCTTCGGGGTGAAGCCATTTCGCTTCTCGGCACGATCGACGGTGATCACCATGACCCGCTGCTCGACGATCTCGGTGGT
>CAITOG010000011.1 GCA_903893955.1 uncultured Actinomycetes bacterium | reverse complement strand
TGCCTTGATGGGAGAGACATGGCTGACGATGACGACGTCGCCCTCCCTCGACCGAGCTCCTGCGCCATCGGCTTCGAAGAGCTCTTCCATCACGTCGCCGACACGAGCACCGAGCGCCGAAAGGCTCTCGCCTTGTGCCGGGGCGAAGGCGGCGTCCGTCATCCAGCGGCGCCACAGCTCTGGATCGACCTTTGCAAGCGGCATCCCATCGAGCTCGCCGTAGTCGAGCTCGATCATCCGGGGTTCGACGACCGCCTCATGGATGGTTCCGAGCAGTCCAGCCGTCACCCTCGTCCGTTCGAGTGGGCTCGTCCGCAGCTCGCTCACGGCATCGAGCAACGTTCCCGCGGCTCGAGCCTGCCGTTCACCGAGCTCGGTCAGCTGGGGGTCGAGATGTCCGACAAGACGGTTCTCCTTGTTGAGGACCGACTCGCCATGGCGGACGAGGATGAGCATCAGCCCTCGAGCTGCACGGTCCGGAGCAGGAGCCGTCCGCACTGCTCACATGTCGCCAGCTCATCGACGGCGAGGTGGCGAAGTCGGTCGAGCTCAGCTGACGGCAATTGCAGGTGGCACCCCGCACAATGGCCGTCGACGAGTCGTGCTGCACCAGATCCCTTCGCACCACGGGCTGCTCGCTCATAGCGCTCCAAGAGCGTCGGCTCAAGCCGGGAGGCCATCTCGGCTCGCTCAGCGCGTCGGGCGAGCAGCTCCTCCGCGTTGGCACGCTCCTGGACAGCAAGGTTCGCAAGCTCGCTCGCTCGCTCCGCCTCGATCGGGCCCAACGCGTCGCCGATCGAGCCAAGCGCCGCATCAAGAGGCTCGATCTCCTCCATGAGCGCCAGCTCGGTGTCCTCAAGCTGGGCGGTGGCCTGGCGAAGGTGCTGTGCCTCGGTGTCCATCGCCACGAGGTCCTTCCCGCCGCCAGTGGCCTGGGCGAGGCGAGCCTCCACAACCGACCGTCGCTCTTCGAGATGGGCGACCTCTTCCTCGAGGCTGCGCAGCCTGTCGGCAATGGGGCGCTTCAGCTCCTCGAGATCGCGACGCTGGCGGTCAAGGTCTGCGGTCTGCTCCTCAAGGCGGGCCAGTGCCAGTGCGGCAGGGAGCGTGCCAGCCGCATGCTCGAGACGAGCAATCTCGTCGTCGAGCGTTCCGAGGGAATCAAGGGTGTCGAACGGCGTGGTCACGCCTCAACCATGGCACGCCAGCGATCGCCATGGAGACGCCAGAGCTGCTCGAGCCGGCCGATCGCCCCGAGGAGGCCGGGATCGCTAGGCGCGCGGGCCGAGTCGAAGTCAAGCCACCGCACGTCCTGGCTCTCATCGGGTGGCGGCGCCGGATCCACCGCACCTGCAACGAACAGGTAGCGAAGGTCGAGGTGGGTGTGGCCTCGGGGGCCTGGGTGGACGTCGACGTGGACCAAGGTGGGCTCATCCTCGACGGGCAGCAGGCTGAGGCCGGTCTCCTCCTGTCCCTCCCTGAGCGCAGCCTCCGATGGGCGCTCGCCATCATCCACGTGGCCACCGGGCTGGACCCAGATGCCGAGGCGGCGATGACGGTGGAGGATCGTCCCTCGCACCCCGACGATGAACGCCGAGCCCGTGAGGTGGACCTCGCCCGCTGTCTCGTCGAACGGTGCCCCAAGCGTTGGGGCGATGGCGAGGATCTGATCGATCGAACGGCGCTCTCTGTCATCGATGGGGTCGAGGAGACGAACGTGAGCGAGAACGGCGTCGACGCGTGGGTCATTCACGACCAGCCACCGAGCCTCCGCACGGAGTCAGCGACCGGGACCTCCCCTCGGCCGACAGCGCCGTCGGGTGCATCGATGGGTTCCCCCCACGCCACCTCGAGAGGGACGACGCCAGCCCATACAGCCGAGGCGATGTCCTCGGGGTCGTCCTCAGGTGGCCCAGCCGACAGCTTTGCCGACGCCTCCTCGATCACCACCTCGACGACTGCCGTCCGTCGGAGCTCAACTGCGCTCGACGATCGCACCTCTGACGATCGGCCGGGCAGGATCCCGTCAATGAGGTCGTCAAGCGCCGCAGCGCGCTCGTCATCTCCGAGCAGGCGAGCCGGACCGAACACCACTGCCGATCGATATGCGATTGAGGAGTTGAACGTCGAGCGCGCAACGATCAATCCGTCGACGAGGGTGGCGGCAACGCTGACGGTCGGCAGCTCGACCATCGAGCGAAGCAGCCGACTCGAGCGAGAGCCATGGAGCAGGAGCGTGTCGCCACGTCGGACATGGAGGCT
>CAITOG010000010.1 GCA_903893955.1 uncultured Actinomycetes bacterium | reverse complement strand
GATCTGTCCGAGCTGCCAACGTGGCTGAGCTCACCACGAGGGGCTCCCTCGACTTCCTGTGGCTCGACGAGCTGAGCAGCCTTGGTGTCGAGGCGCTGATCTCCACCAGGGGCGGCGGTGACTCGAGGCCCCCGTGGGACAGCCTCAACATCGGCCTCCACGTCGGCGATGAGGAGGCAGCGGTGCTGGCCAACCGCGAGCTCGTCGCCGCAGCTCTTGGGCGTGACCTTGACCAGATGATCTTCCTCGACCAGGTCCATGGCACCCGTGTGGCGGTCGTCGACGCCTCGCACGCGGGCAGGGGTGCTCGGTCCATCGAGCATGCGCTGAGCGCCACCGATGCAGCGATCACGACATCACCCGAGGTCACCCTGGTCATCCAAATGGCCGACTGTGCGCCTCTCGTCCTCTTCGACCCAGCCGCAGGGGTTCTCGGGGTCGCTCATGCTGGCTGGCGGGGTGCGACCGCGGGGATCGCCGGCGCCACCGTCGATGCCATGGTCTCGGTGGGCGCAGAGCCGGCTCGAATCCACGCGGGGATCGGCCCGTGCGTCGATCCGACGATCTACGAGGTCGGCCCCGAGGTCATCGAGGCCGTCGAGCAGCTCCTCGGAGAAGAGGCACCGCGCTGTGTGACACAGCACAGCGCTCGAGTGACGCTCGACCTTGGCACGCTCAATGAGCTCGCCCTCGAGGCCGCAGGAATCCCGATCGGCCAGGTGCACCGTTCCACGCACTCGACTGCAGACCGCCACCTCTTCTTCTCTGACCGTCACGCCCGACCTTGTGGACGATTCGCCCTGTTCGCCCGGCTCTCGGAGCCCGACGACGAGGCCGTAACATCGGCGGTGCGATGAGCCGACCTGGAGCCTTCCTGCACCTCGGCGTGGAGATCGACGTCGCGGCGCGAACCATCACCTGTCGCTACCGGCTCGATGACGATGACTTCGCCGAGGTCGCGCACCTCCCGGAAGGCGATCTGACCGCCCCCGGCGTCGCTGCCGCGGCTGAGATCTATGCGCTGCTGGCAGGCGTGTCCTATTACAAGACACGAGCGCCGAGCCGAATCGATCTCGGGCCGTTCACGACCACACCGGCGCAGGCCGCCTTCCTGCGGCGCTACTACGTCGCAGGCCTCGGGGAGTTCGCGCTCAAGAACGATCTCGACTTGCGCGACATCGAGCTGGTCGGTCCCCACGCCGACGCTCCTCCCGCCGCAGGTCCAGGCGATGTAGGCCGGCTCCTGATCCCCTTCGGTGGCGGGCTCGACTCCACGGTGACCGTCGCTGAGCTCGCAGACCAGGCCGACGATGCCGCCCTGTTCGTCGTGGAGCGTCCTGGCGCTCGCTTCGAGGCGATCGAGCGTCCGGCCGCCGCCACCGGCTTGCCCGTGCTCAGGGTCGAGCGCCAGCTCGACCCCAAGGTCCTCACCAGCGCCGAGCGGGGATACCTGAACGGCCACGTGCCGATCACAGGGGTGCTCAGCGCGCTCGCCGTCGTCACCGCGGCCGCCACCGGCCGAGGTGCAGTGGTGATGTCGAATGAGCACTCCGCCTCATCAGCGACCACCGACGGCCCCTTCGGGCCGGTGAACCACCAGTGGTCCAAGGGCCTCGAGTTCGAGCAGGGTTTCCGCTCCCTGGTCAACCAACGAGTCGGCGCTGTGACCTACTTCTCGTGGCTCCGAGATCGCACCGAGCTCTCGATCGCCGAGTCGTTCGCCTCGCTGACCGAGTTCCACCACCTGTTCCGCTCGTGCAACCGGGCGTTCCACCAGGACCCGTCCCGACGGCTCGATCGCTGGTGCGGTGAGTGCGACAAGTGCCTGTTCATCGATCTGGCCCTGGCCCCGCACATGACCCCGGACCAGCTCTCTGCGATCTTCGACGGGGACGAACCGCTGATCCGCCCCTCGATGCGACCACAGCTCGAAACGCTGCTCGGCTTCGGCGGAACTCGTCCCTTCGAGTGCGTCGGCGACGAGGCGGAGTGTCGCCAAGCCCTGCTGCTGGCCGCCGCCCGACCGGATCGGGCTGGGGCGACCGAGCTCCAGGAGCTCGCCTCCCTCCTGCCTCCAGTGCCCCCCGAGCCACCGCTCGTCCCGACCGCCTCTATACCGGACCGCTATGCGCCACCAGCTCGGCTGGACTGATCTCGCCGGCCGAAGGGTCGGGGTCTTCGGCGTCGGCGTCGAGGGACGCTGCGCGCTCGAGCGCCTGCAGGCGATCGACTGTGAGGTTGTGGTGGTCGATGACGATCCGACCGCCATCGCCATCGGCTACGAGGTGGTCACCACCTCGCCGGATGGTGCGGCGCTGCTTCGTTCGTGCGACGTGGTCATCAAGAGCCCGGGCATCTCGCGCCGACGAGACGACGTCATGGCCCTCGAGGCCGCGGGGATCCCGGTGGTGGGTGGCGTCGGCCTGGAGATCCACGATCGAGGCTCACAGACGATCGTCTGCGTCACCGGCACCAAGGGCAAGAGCACCACTGCCTCGATCATGGGACACCTGCTCAAGGGTCTGGGGGCGACAGCGGCGGTAACAGGCAACCTCGGGCGTCCTCCCTTCGACCCCAGCGTGCCCAAGGATCTCGACGTCCTCATCATCGAGACCTCGAGCTTCCAAGCCACCGACGTGGCCGATGCCCCCTCGCTCGTGGTGGTCACCTCGCTGGGCACCGACCACCTCGACTGGCATGGCAACCAGGAGGACTATTGGTCTGACAAGCTCTCGCTCACCTCGCTCCCAGGCGCGAAGCTCACGCTCGCCCAGGGCGACGACCCGGGTCTGGTCTCGGCCGCCCGACTACTGGGTGGCACAGTGACCTGGTCGCACGGTGCGGCAGGAAGCTGGGCCGCACCGCTTGGTCTGCTCGGTGAGCACAACCTTCGCAATGCCGAACTGGCGCGCCAGGCCCTGCTGCTCCTCAAAATCAACGGAGCCGAGGATGATAATCGCCTTCGAGATGCTGCGCATGGCTTCGACGGACTGCCTGGACGGCTCACCGAGGTGGGTCGACTCGACGGTGTTCGCTTCATCGATGACGGGCTGGCCACCAACGTGCTGCCCACCCTTGCCGCCCTTCGGGCCTTCCCTGAGGATCGCCTGGCCATCTTGATCGGAGGACACGACCGCGGCGTCGACTACACCGAGCTCGTCGATGTCCTCGCCTCACGGACGCCGCCGACGCTCGTCATCGGGCTTCCAGAGTCGGGCCAGCGGTTGGCCGATGCCATCGCACAGCGCTCTGCCACCACCGAGGTCACCACAGCCGCTGCGATCGAGGAAGCGACCCGGATCGCCTTCACGTGGGCACGACCTGGTGGGACCGTCCTGCTCTCGCCCGCTGCACCGAGCTTCTCGCAGTTCGCCAGCTGGAAGGAGCGCTCCGCTGCCTTCGGAGCAGTGGTGCGTGAGCTCGGTGCCTCGGGCTCAGCGTGAGAGCAGCTCCGCCACCGTGCACGTGGTGCGCCAGTTGCGCTGGGTTCCCCGCACGCCGAGCTGACGCTCGAGCCACGCAAGCGTGAGCTTCGTCCGTCCGGCGTTCTCAAGATCCAGATAGACCTCGGCACCGTCGAGGATGAGGCGATCAGCGCAGCCCTCCGGCACCGCCAGCGATCCAACCGCCTCCTCAGAGGGTTGTTCGGAGAGGAACACCACGTGGAGCGATCGCTCGTCACCTGACGATGTCGCGAAGGGGTGCGAACGGGCGATTCCCGCCATCGCCACATGGGACCTCGTGACCACCGGCACGTCGAAACCAAGCGCTTCTGCGAACGCCGCCTCGAGCGTCCGATCGAGCACTGGAGCCACCATGGGCGAATCGAGCAGCACGTTGCCGCTCTGGAGGTAGGTGGAGACATCGATGGCTCCGATGGACTCGACGATCGAGGTGAGGATCGGCATCTTGACCATGTTGTGCCCGCCGACGTTGATGCCTCGCAGAAGAGCCACGCTTCGCAACAGAACCTCCGGACATAATGAAATGAACTAGCCCAGGCGAAGTGCATCAGGACAGCGACGTGCTCCGTGGAGCCTGGGGTGGGGATTGAACCCACGACCTACGCATTACGAGTGCGTTGCTCTGCCACTGAGCTACCCAGGCACACCCTCGCGGACGTCGATCGCGCCGTCGCTCGGGATCACAAGGCTACCCGAGACCCTTTGGTCCAGGGAAGCCCGTCACGACAGTGCTTGCTGCACGAGTGGCGGCAACGTGCCCACCTGCTCCGATCGAGTCCCTTCCCATCGGCACCAGTTCGTGACGGCATCCATCGGTGGCTTTGGGAGGCTCACGACACATCTCGAAGCCGAAGACGCCACGACGCCGACCTCGCGTTCACCGAGCGCGCGAGGAGGGTTGCGACCATCCTTTGACGAGCGAGAAGAGGCCTTGGTCGCGTGCAGGCAACCCTGCGCTCGCCGCCATCGCTTGGTCCCTGTGTCCTTCTCGACCCATATAGACCGGGATGTTCCGCTCAGAGGTTCGCAGCCACCTCGTCCATGACTGAATCCAAGACGTCGCCGAGGTGCACGAAGTCGTCGAACGTGCCGCCCATCGGGTCGTCGATATCATCGGAGGCCGAGGCTGCGAGGAGATCCGAGGTCGTCCGGCCGTGGTGGATCGTCTGGCACCATGACGCCACATCGACACTGGCTGGCTTCTGCCCGGCACTCGCAGAGCGGCGCACGAACTCAGTCATGGTGAAGGCGTGCGGCCACACCGAAGGCTCCATGACCGCCACGTCCCGGACGTGGTGCCGCGTCATGCCGAGCACCAGGTCGGCGCCATCGAGGAGCCTCGTGGTGACCTGTTCGCTTCGATGCTCAGTCAGGTCGAAGCCGTGCAGTCGAGCCACCTCGATGATCTGCTCAGGCGACCGCTCGCCGCCGCGCAGCAGCCCCGCCGACTTGACCCTGTGGTTGAGGCCCCGCTGCGCAACCCGTCGATGCAGCATGGCAGCAGCCAGTGGTGACCGGCACTGGTTCGCTGTGCAGAGGACCAGGATGTTGGCCATCAGCGGGCCGAGCCCAGTGCGCCGAGATCGAGGAACAGCCGTTCGAGGGCCAGCTTTGGCCTTGGGTTCCGGTGCCAGGTCGAGGTGAACGCGCTGATCATCGTGACTGCCTCGGTCGCTCGCCTGAGCCGGCCGCCATCATCTGCACCAGCAGCCACGACCATCTCATCGCGATAGCAGCGCGCCAGTGCTCCGAGACCGGCCGTGAGCTCGACGGTCTCGTAGCGACGGATCTCCCGCTTGTGGTCGTCGCGCAGGTTCGAGAGCCCCTGCACCCGTCGCTCTCCCATGGCCGCCGCCTGGGCTTCGAGCGCCGCCACCTGGCGCTCGTGGTCACGCTTGAGTGCGGCGACGGCCTCCTCCATGCCCGCGAGCACCTCGTCGGCGAGCCTGCTCGCCGTCGCCCCATCTGCATCGAGGCGTGTCGGGATCGACACCCACCGCTCGTAGCGGGCGAGGAACCCAGGATCATCGACCAGCAACGAGGCGCGCCGAAGGTTCCCTGCTGCTGCCTCCGCGATGGCCGCGGCGGCTCGTGGCTCGCTGCCTCGGTCGACCAACCAGCCGGCCACCACGTCCGGGCTCAGCGCTCGGAAACGGACGACCACACAGCGAGAGGTGATGGTCTGGAGCGATCGGGGAAGGTCGTCAGCCACCAAGATGAAGACCGTGCTGCCTGGCGGCTCCTCGAGCGTCTTCAAGAAGGCTGCGTAGTGGAGCCCGACAGCTTGGGCCTCGCGCACGATGATCACGGTCTTGGGCGCTTCGAGCGGACGACGGAGCGCGACCTGCCCGATGGTCCGCAGCTCCTCGACCTTGTAGGCGACGCCCACCGGCTCGACGACCACGAGGTCCGGATGTCCAGTGGTGAGCACCCGCTGGCAGGTCGCGCACGTGCCACAGCCACCGTGCTCGCAGAGGATCATGGCGGCGAAGGCGATCGCCGCCGTGTCCTTGTTGGTGCCTGCGGGGCCGAGGAAGAGATAGGCGTGGACAGGGGCCGCGGCGGCGGCAACCAGCTCGGCCACCGCTCGCTCCTGACCCGGGACGTCAGCGAACAGGTCGACGCGGGTCGTCACAGCCCACGCTCCGCCAAGGCCTCGAGCACTGCGAGCTCGACAGCATCGGGCTCTTGGGCGGCATCGATCACCACCCAGTCGCCCGGGGCTGCCGCTGCGATCTCGAGGTACCCAGCTCGCACCCGATCGAAGAAACCATCGGCCAGCGACTCGAGCCGGTCTGGGTCGTCGTGCCGACGCCGCTCCTCGGCCACCTCGACGGGGAGGTCGAGCAGGATGGTGAGGTCTGCCACGAGGCCCTGGGTGGCCAGCAGGTTGAGTGTCTCGAGCGCGGCGAGGTCCAGACGTCGGCCGTACCCCTGGTAGGCGATGGTCGATGCCACGTGGCGATCAGAGATCACGTCGATCCCTCGCTCAAGGACAGGCTCGATGACCTGCGCCACGTGCTGGGCTCGATCTGCAGCCATGAGCAGCGCCTCGGCCATGGGCACCGGCGGCTCGCCGGTGCCGAGCAGGATGGTACGGAGCGCCTGGCCGAGTTCGGTGCCTCCAGGCTCGAAACTCGAGAAGCCGTCACGCGCCATGACCAGACGCTCGACCTGCGTGGTCTTGCCGCAGCCATCGATGCCCTCGAAGACGAAGAACCGGCCGCGGTTGCTCACTCGGCGTCGTCGCCCTCAGGTTCGCGAGCCGCTGGTGCTGCTTTCTTGGCCGGCGCCTTCTTCGTCGCTGCCGCCTTCCTGGCAGGGGCTTTCTTCTTGGCCGCTGACTTCTTTGCTGCGGCCTTCTTCGCCGGCGCCTTCTTCTTCGCTGCCTTCTTCTTCTTGGCAGGTCCGGCCGCTCGGCGGATCTCAAGGAGCTCTGCGGCTCGCTCAATCGTGATGTCCTCGACAGTGTCGCCGGTGCGAAGCGACGCGTTGGTGGTCCCATCGGTCACGTAGGGACCGAATCGACCGTCCTTGACGAGGACTGGCTCACCGCTGACTGGGTCAGGTCCCAGCTCCTTGAGCGGTGGCGCGGCCTGGCGCCCTCGACCTCGCTTGGGCTGTGCGAAGAGGGTGAGTGCCTCGTCCAAGGTGACGGTGAACATCTCCTCTTCTTTGGCAAGGCTCCTCGAGTCCTTCCCTCGAGTGAGATAGGGACCGTAGCGCCCGTTGAGCGCCAGGATCTCCTCGCCGCTCTCTGGATCGAGGCCGACCAGACGTGGCAAGGAGAGGAGCTCAAGGGCTTCGTCGAGGGTCACCTTCTCCGGTGTCATGGTGGCCAGCAGCGAGGCGGTCTTGGGCTTGGTCGAGCCCTCAGCAGCACCGAGCTGGAGGTAGGGACCGAAACGACCTGCCTTGACGAAGATCTCAAGCCCGGTCTCTGGATCGAGCCCAACGACCCGATCGCCCTGGGGCGCATCCAAGATCCCGGACGCTTCCTCGACGGTCAGCTCGTCGGGCAGCACATCGTCACGCAACGACGCGGTGTCCTCGCCACGCTTCAGATAGGGGCCGAACTTGCCCACCCGGATCACGATGTCCTCACCGCTCGTCGGGTCCGGGCCGAGCGGGATCGAGTTGATCTCGACCGGGTCGATCTCAGCCAGGTTGCCCGAGACCGCCTCTTGAAGCCCGAAACCGGTCACCCCATCGGCGTCGTGGCCGAAGTAGAAGCGAGAGAGCCAGGGCAGGGACTCCTCGGTCCCCGAGGCGATGGCATCGAGATCATCCTCCATGGCGGCGGTGAAGTTGTAGTCGACGAGCTCGGAGAAGTGCTCCTCAAGGAGCTTGACCACCGCGAAGGCGGTGAAGCTGGGCACCAGCGCAGACCCCTTCTTCCAGACATAGCCTCGGTCCTGGATCGTCGAGATCACAGAGGCATAGGTCGAGGGGCGCCCGATCCCGAGCTCCTCCATCTTCTTGACCAGGCTCGCGTCGGTGAAGCGCGCTGGCGGCTGAGTCGAGTGCGCCTTGGCCTCCGTGTCGGTGACCACGACCACATCGCCCTCCGCGAGCGCAGGCAGCACTCGCTCGGTCTCTGCGAGCTCGGCCTCTGGGTCGTCGGCACCTTCGACATACGCCCGCCGATAGCCGGGAAAGCTGATCACCCGCCCATTGGCCTGCAGCCCGACCTCTGTGCCAGCGAGGTCGCCGGCAGCGCCAGGAAGGGTCGCGGTCAGCTTGATCTGCGCCTGTGTCCCGCGGGCATCGGCCATCTGCGAGGCGACGGTCCGCACCCACACCAACTCATAGAGACGGAGCTCATCGCCGGTGAGGGAGCGGGAGGCCTCCTCGGGGGTCCGGAAAGTCTCGCCGGCCGGTCGGATCGCCTCGTGCGCCTCCTGGGCGTTCTTGACCTTGCGGTCGTAGCGACGAGGCTGCTCAGGGACGTACTCGGGGCCGTAGCGCTCGGTGGCCTGGGCCCTGGCCGCCGCGATGGCCTCCGACGACAGGGTCGTCGAGTCGGTGCGCATGTAGGTGATCCAGCCCTCTTCGTAGAGCCGCTGGGCCGTGCGCATCGCGGATTGCGCGCTCATGCGCAGCTTGCGACCGGCCTCCTGCTGGAGCGTCGAGGTCATGAAGGGTGGCTGCGGCTTGGAGGTGAAGGGCTTCTGCGTGACCGAGGTCACCGCAGGCGTGGCCTTCTCCAGGCCGCTGGCCACCAACCCCGCCTCGGGCTGGGTGAGCAGCCGGACCTCACGTGCGCCGGTGGGGGCACCGCTGGCGTCGAAGTCCTTGCCATCGGCGAGCTGTGTCCCATCGAGGGAGATGACCTGGCCCTCGAAGCCCTGGCCGTCGGCGGCGAGCTGCGCCACCACGTCGTGCCACGATGCCGAGCGGAAGGCCATCCGCTCGCGCTCTCGCTCGACGATGAGGCGAGTGGCCACCGACTGGACCCGTCCCGCGCTCAGCCGGGGCAGGACCTTCTTCCACAACACCGGCGAGACCTCGTAGCCGTAGAGGCGATCGAGGATCCGCCGTGCCTCCTGGGCATCGACGAGGCGACGGTCGAGATCGCGCGACTCATCGACAGCCCGTTCGATGGCCGGCCGGGTGATCTCGTGGAAGACCATCCGCTTGACAGGCACCGTGGGATTGAGGACCTCGAGCAGGTGCCATGCAATGGACTCGCCCTCCCGGTCTTCATCGGTCGCGAGGAAGACCTCGTCGACGCCCTTGAGGAGGCTCTTGAGCTTGGAGACCACCTGCTTCTTGCCCGAGGAGACCACGTAGAGAGGCTTGAACCCGTCGTCGACGTTGACCGCAAGGCGAGCCCACGGCTCGCCCTTGTAGGCGGCAGGCACCTCCTCGGCGCCATGTGGGAGATCACGGATGTGGCCGACAGACGACTCGACGACGAAATCTGAGCCGAGGATTGAGCCGATCGTCTTGGCCTTCGCGGGTGACTCAACGATCACCAGTGCCTTGCCCATCGCTCACCTCCTCCTCGGTCTTTGCAACGCCACTCGAGTCGCAGATCG
>CAITOG010000009.1 GCA_903893955.1 uncultured Actinomycetes bacterium | reverse complement strand
CCACGCCCGCCTTGCGGAAGCGGTCGGTGGTGGTGTCGACGCCAAGTCGACGCGACGCCAAGACGAAGTCGGCTTCGTCATCGACCAAAGGCTCGAGCATCATCGGGATCTCGGTCGGATCGTTCTGCCCATCAGCATCGAGCGTGACCACATAGTCGGCCCCAAGCTCGACGCAGAGCCGATAGCCGACCTGCAGCGCCACGCCGTGGCCGAGGTTCGTCGGGAACACGAAGGTGAGTGCGCCGTGCTCGAGCGAGATCTCTGCAGTTCGGTCTGTGCCACCGTCCACGATGACCAACGAGACCATCGGCAGCCCACACGCCTCTGACGGCATCTTGGCGAGCACGTCGCCGATGTTGCCCTCTTCCTCGTAGGCGCAGATGAGCCCGACTGCGGGCGGCAATCTGAGACCCGGGTAGCGCGCATCGAAATCTGCTCTCGCCTGGGCGATCACCGCAGATCGCATGTCGGCGAGGCGACGATTCGCCAGGTCGTCCTTCGTGGACATCTTGCTACCTCAGATCTGGTGGGGGGCCGAGAACACCCGGAGCACCATAGGCTCAAAGTGCTCGACCGAGGGAATTGGGCCATCGGGATCAAAGCTCGTCTGATCCCAGTCATCGGCGAAGCGCTCTGCGAGCTCGTACCAAGGCTGCTCGGTGTGACGCGCACGCAGGTTCGGGTCCATCCCCAGGTGCTCGTAGTAGTGACGACCTTGGAAGTCCTGATGGAACTCGATCATGGCTGTCACCTCTGGGCGAACATACGGCCTGAGGATCTCAGCTGCGATCCGAGGATGGTTCGCCACTGAGATCGCCTTGCCGACGTCGTGGAGCAGCGCCGCCACGATGATCTCCTCATCCGCGCCAGCGGCCTCCGCCCGGGCCGCCGTCTGCACAGAGTGGGTCAGCTGATCGACAGCGAAGCCATCGGTGATGTTCTCCAAGGACCGCAGCAGGGCCAGGACCGAACTGGCGACCCGAGGCTGATTGCCGACCGTCTCGGCAGCGATGACCATCCACTGCTCTCGAGTGGATTCATCCATGCGCGTGAAGGTGCGCGCTCCGCCTGTGTTCGAGAGAGCCATAGGGCAATTATTCCAGACAGGTCGCAGTCACGCGGGTCAACGAGCGTCGAGCTCGTCGAGGACTGCAGCGGCCGAGATCTCCCTGTCATCGGCCAGCATCTCGGCGGTGCCTGGTGTGGCCATGGAGCGAAGCAGCTCGCGCAGCTCTGGGGGTGGCGGGAAGTACTCGTCCTCTTCGACCACCGTCACCACGTTCACGCCATTTCGGGGGCTCAACCGGTCGATCACGTCGCTGACCAGGCGATCAGGCGCTGACGCGCCAGCCGTCACGCCCACCACCCCCGCAATGTCGTCAGGAAGCTCCGACGCCTCGTTCACTCGAATCACTCGTGGACAGCCAGAGTTGGTCGCCACCTTCGTCAACGCCACAGTGTTCGATGAGTTCGCTGAGCCGATGACGACCACTACGTCGGACCTCCCCGCGATTTCTCGCAGCGCTGCCTGCCGGTTCGTCGTGGCGAAGCACAGATCCGATCGATTCGGCATCCAGAGGTCCGGGAAGCGCTCGCGAGCCCGCTCCATGAGCAGACGCCACTCGTCATGGCTCAGCGTGGTCTGCGCAAGCAGTGCCACCGGTGTGTCGGGAGAGATCGCCTCTGCAGCACGCACGATGTCATCGACGGTCTGGACGAGGTGGACGACGTCGGGAGCCACGGCCATGGTACCGACCGCCTCCTCATGGCCTGCGTGGCCGACATAAAGGACCTCAAAGCCCTTCTTTGCCCTGACCTTGAGCTCATGGTGCACCTTCGTCACGAGCGGGCAGACAGCGTCCACGACGATCCTGTTCTGCTCTCTCGCGGCATCGACCACCTCGGGCGCCGAGCCATGGGCGCTCAGCATCAGGGGCGCGCCAGCGGGGACCTCGCTCACGTCGTCGACGAAGACGACTCCCTGATCGGCGAAGCGTTGCACCACGTGCTGGTTGTGGACGATCTCGTGGTAGCAGTAGACGGGCGGCTCGAAGGCCCGAACCATCCATGCAAGTGCTTTGATCGCCTTCTCGACGCCGGCACAGAACCCCCGGGGTTCGGCCAGCAGCACCTCATCGACGTCCACGTCACTGAGGCTACCCGGGCACGGCGTCGTTGAGGCCTCCCGCCCGTAGACTTGGGAACGTGTCTGTGCCGGTGATCTCCGAGGTGGCACCCGGATCTCCCGGCGACCGCGCAGGACTCAAGGTCGGTGACGCGATCGAGTTGATCGAGGGTGTCGCTCCTCTCGACGTCATCGAATACCAGCAGCTCGCTGACCGCCAGAGCCCCGAGCTCGTGATCCGGCGTGGTGCAGCTCCCATTGCCCGTCGGATCACCGTCGAGAAGGAGCTCGGTGAGCCCCTCGGGATCCGGGTTGACTCGGCCGTCTTCGACAAGATCAGGACCTGTGACAATCACTGCGAGTTCTGCTTCATCTACCAGCTGCCCAAGGGCCTTCGAAAGAGCCTCTACCTGAAGGACGACGACTACCGGCTCTCCTTCCTGTACGGCAACTTCACCACGCTGACCCGCTTCACCGAGCTCGATGCAGAACGAGTCATCGACGAGCGCCTGAGTCCGCTCTATGTCTCGATCCACGCCACCGATCCCGAGCTGCGGGCGGCGATGCTACGAAACGCTCGTGGGGCGACGAGCCTGCGATGGCTCGACGTCCTCTTGGACGCTGGGATCGAGATTCATGGACAAGTCGTCGTCTGCCCCGAGGTCAATGACGGGGCGCAGCTCGAGAGGACCCTCGCCGACACCATCGATCGATTCGATCGACTCGCCACCGTCGGCGTCGTCCCGCTCGGCACGAGCGATCACTCCAACGAGCCCAACATGCGCCCCCACACGGCGGCGGAAGCAGCCCGCGTGCTTGACGTCGTCGAGCGGTGGGGAGATGCGAGCATCGCTGCGCTTGGCAAGCGACGCATCTTTGCCTCCGACGAGTTCTATCTCGTTGCCGGCCGAGACCTGCCACCGCAAGCGTTCTACGAGGGATTTGCGCAGCTCGAGAACGGCATCGGGATGGCTCGAGCCCTTGAAGCCGAGTTCCTCGGGGTCGACCCGGGCACCGATGCGCTCAAGGGTGGCGGATTCTTCCATTCGGTCGACGGCGCGCCTCCATGGGGGTACCGAGCCACGCGAGCGAGCCTCGACGAGCAGGGCAGCGATGCGCCCATCATCCTCACGGGGGAGTACGGTTCAGCAGTGCTCACCGACCTGTTCCGCCGTCACCGAGCGCCGGACATCGAGGTCCTCGCAGTGAAGAACCACTTCTTCGGGGGCAACACCGCCGTCACAGGGCTCCTCTGTGGGGGCGACCTGGCTGCGGCGATGAAGGCTCGAGGTGCTGGTCGCTACGTGCTGCCTGACGTGTGCCTCAGCGAAGGTCGGTTCCTCGATGGCCTCACGACATCGGACCTGCCCTATGGCGTCGAGGTGGTCGAGACCTCCGGCGTGACGCTCCGGCGGCTCGTCGATCATGAAGTGGCCCGAAGGGCGGTGGCCACGTGAGCTCGCTGCCAGTCGTCGTGATCGCTGGTCGGCCCAATGTCGGCAAGTCCTCGTTGCTCAACCGGATCGTCGGTCGACGCATCGCTGTTGTAGAAGAGCACCCGGGCGTCACTCGTGACCGAAAGTCGGTCCAAGCTGAGTGGCTCGGAACTCCCTTCGAGCTTGTCGACACTGGTGGCTGGATGACGTCGGGCGACGAGCTCGACGACAAGGTGTCGGCACAGGCAGAGCGGGCCCTAACAGGGGCTGATGTGATCCTTTTCGTGGTCGACGCGTCCGTCGGCGCCACCGACCAAGACGCAGCAGCAGCCAGGATCGCCAAACGCAGCGGGCGACCTGTGCTGCTGGTGGCGAACAAGGTGGACGACGCCTCACATGAGAACGCCATCTGGGAGCTGCTCAAGCTTGGCCTCGGGGATCCCCATCCGGTGAGCGCGCTCCATGGTCGGGGCACTGGCGACCTGCTCGACGAGTTGGTGGCGCTGCTCCCCGAGGCGGCGCCGACGCCCCTTGGCGACGAGGAGGACGACGGGACGACGCGCGTGGCCATCGTCGGTCGCCCGAATGTCGGCAAGTCCACCTTGTTCAACCGCATGATCGGGGAGGAGCGATCCATCATCCACGACATGCCGGGCACGACGCGCGACTCGATCGACACGCTGGTGATGACCGACGACGGTCCTCTTCGCTTCATCGACACTGCCGGCATGCGCCGTCGGGCACGCACCGAGCGCGGTGCAGAGCAGCACTCGGTCATCCGGGCCCTCGACTCGCTCGATCGAGCCGACATCGCTCTCTTGGTCGTCGATGCCACCGTGGGTGCGTCGCACCAGGATCAGCGCCTCGCCGAACGGATCTCGGCGGCAGGGTGTCCGTGTGTGGTCCTCTTGAACAAGTGGGACCTGATCCCTGCCGACGATCGCGAATCGATCCTGACCGGCATCGGGGAGAAGCTCGCCTTCCTTGGCACCGCACCGGTGCTCAAGATCTCAGCAGCGTCGGGTCGAGGCGTCCACAAGATCCTTCCCGCCATCTTCGAGGCTTCAGACGCCTACCACCACCGCATCCCGACAGGGGCGCTCAATCGTGCGATCAGGGACCTCCAGGCTCGCCACCCTGCGCCATCAGCCCGGATCCGCTACGCGGTGCAGGGAGCGATCGACCCCCCGACCTTCACGCTGTTCGTGAGTGGACGCCTCCCGCAGACCTATCTGCGCTACGTCGAGCGATCTATCCGAGAGGCGTTCGAGCTTGGGCCAACACCGATCAAGATCCGAGTGCGGATCGGCTGAGCGATGCCATGGTGCGACACGTGTGATCGGCTCGTCGACGACGATCAGGTCACCGATGAGGGGCACTGTCCCACCTGCGACTCGAAGATCGTCGCCGGTCCGAAGGAGCCGATGCCGTGGCGCTTCAGGCTGATGATCATCGCTACGGTGATCTACCTTGGCTGGCGGGCGTACCAGGGCGTCGAGTGGCTCGTGCACCGCTAACACACAACGTCGGGCGACCCTAGGCTGTCGGGATGCCGATCTACCGCCTTGGTCACCGAACACCCACGATCGACCCCGCGGCATACGTCTCGCCCGACGCCGTCATCATCGGCAACGTGACCATCGGGGCTGAGGCCTCGATTTGGCCTGGTGCGGTGCTGCGAGGCGACCATGGCACGATCACGATCGGTGCACAGACCTCAGTCCAAGATGGAACGGTCATCCACTGCGGACCCGGCTTCCCGACCATCGTGGGGGAGAGATGCGTTATCGGGCACATGGTGCATCTCGAGGGCTGCATCCTCGAAGACGACAGCCTTGTCGGGTCCGGCTCTGTGGTCCTCCACCACGCCGTCGTCGGCTCCTGGTCGATCGTCGGTGCCAACGCAGTCGTCCCCAACCGGACCCAGATCCCACCGGACTCTATGGCGCTCGGCGTCCCAGTGACGATCAAGGAAGGGGCCACCAATCGACCCTTGATCCAGCACTCGGCGGAGCAGTACGTCCTCAACGCCCGGCTGTTCCGAGACGAGCTCGTCCGCATCGACGGCGTCTGATCGTCCACCGGGACCGCCCCTCGGTCTGGCTACGATCTGACGGTGCGCGTGGCGAGGAGCATCCCATGAAGCTGGTGGTAGCGGTCATCAAGCCGTTCAAGGTCGATGACGTCAAGACCTCGCTCAAGTCACTTGGCGTCGACGGCATGACGGTGACCGAGGCACTCGGCTTCGGTCGCCAACGAGGCCATACCGAGGTCTATCGAGGAGCTGAGTACGAGGTCAGCTTCGCGCCCAAGATGAGGATCGAGGTCCTCGTCAACGACGACAGGGTCGACGAGGTCGTCACTGCGCTGGTCGACAGCGCCCACACAGGCACCATCGGTGACGGCAAGGTATGGGTGCTGCCCGTCGAGACCGTCGTCAGGGTCAGGACAGGCGAGCGAGGCGCAGACGCCGTCTGACGCCACTCGGTCGACTGCAGGTATCGACCCCCCAATCGTCCGTGCTCACCACCGGGCGATCTGAGGCGAAAAGGCCTTCGGGGGCAGATTGCGCACCACAGGATCGGTGAGCAGGACCCCAAGGCTGCACGACGGCATCGGGTTGGGTTCCAGGTTCCAGATGAGCACCCCGGCAACCCCTTGACTGAACTGCAGTGCGGCCTGCGACCGGATGAACGAGGCTCGCTGAGCGAAGGTTCGACATTTCGCCGTCCCTCCTCCGAGCTTCTTCGTCGCCGCGTCCACACCGATCTCGCCATCGATGATGGGCTTGTTGAGCTGGTGGGCTTGGACCACACGATCGCTGAAGCTGCTGCCCATCGGTCCGCCGAGCGTGAGGTTTGGCAGATAGTCGTGGATCGAAGCGACGTCGATCTCGGGCGAGCTGATCACCTTCTGATAGAGGTTGCCTGCGACGCCGCACTGATCGCCGCCAATCATCCCCGCCTCCACAAGATGAGATGGATCGATCAGCTTGATCTCCACCCCAACCTGGTCGAAGAACGATCGCAACGCGCTCGAGGCAGCTACGGGATCTGGACACGTGATGCGCCACGCACAGCCGTCGCCCAGGGTCGGCGCGGCGCACGTGCCCGCCTCCGCCTCGCCAACCGGCTCCCACATACCAAGCGACTGGCTCGAGGCATAACGAGACACAACCGCATGCACCCAGTCGTGATAGGAAAGCGGCAATGCGGGGAGCTGGGCGGCACCGGCGAGAGAGGAGCTCGGCGTCTGCTTCCATCCACCCTGGTACCACGCCAGATCCTTGTAGGCACCGTCATCGCAGCCCCCCCACTCGTTGGCGAGGACTGGGACAAGCTGGATGCCATGCAGCTCCGCAGCACGGAACACCCGATCGAGGCCGGTGAAGTCGATCTGATCGGTCTTCGGATTGACTCCAAGGCCGCCTTCGAAGGCGTCGAAGCGCACCAGCGATCTCGGCGGCAGCTTGCTGAAGAGGGTGACGAGCTGTTGGTCGGAGAACTGACCGCCGCACCCACGATTGGTGCCCCACAAGGTAGCAAGGCCGTAGGCGTCAAAGCCGGTGATCGGGGCCTGCTTCCCCGAGTACGTCAGATGGATACCTCGTGCCTGGATCACGGGGCCATTTGAGGTGGCGACAGAGAAACTGACGAACGAGGCAGCGAGCACCAGAACTGCGATCAGGAGGGCCATCGTCCGCCCGCGCAGCGTCAGATCGGACCTT
>CAITOG010000008.1 GCA_903893955.1 uncultured Actinomycetes bacterium | reverse complement strand
AGGGGAGTCGTGTCCATGGGTGATGATCCTGCCAGCCAGGAGCCCCACCTCGAGCGCTACCACTCGCGGAGGGGATTGCTACTATCTGAGTAGTGCTAATCCCGGCGAGCGCCGGAGACCCGCACTGGAGGACTCATGGCCATCGGTGATCTTGATCTCGGCAAGTACCAGCTCGGCTGGTCGGATGCCGAAGACTATGTCTTCAAGCCGAAGAAGGGGATCAACGAGGCGATCGTCCGTGAGATGTCGGCGATCAAGAAGGAGCCCGAATGGATGAGGGACTTTCGTCTCTCGGCTCTGAAGCGATTCGACCGTCGACCGATGGCCAAGTGGTTCGCCGTCAACATGCCGGACCTCGACTTCGACGACATCTACTACTACATCAAGCCCACGGATCAGCAGGTCAAGGAGTGGACAGACCTGCCAGACGCGATCAAGAACACCTACGAGAAGCTCGGCATCCCCGAGGCGGAGCGCAAGTACCTCGCCGGCGTGACAGCGCAGTACGAGTCTGAGGTCGTCTTCCACCGCAACCGCGCCGATCTTGAGTCGATGGGTGTGATCTTCACCGACATGGACACCGCGGTCAGGGAGCACCCTGAGCTGGTCAAGAAGTGGTTCGGGTCGGTCATCCCCCCGAACGACAACAAGTTCGCAGCGCTCAACTCCGCGGTGTGGTCGGGTGGATCGTTCATCTACGTGCCACCCGGTGTCGTGGTGGACCAGCCGCTCCAGGCGTACTTCCGCATCAACGCGGAGAACATGGGTCAATTCGAGCGGACCCTGATCATCGCGGATGAGGGCAGCCAGGTGCACTACGTCGAGGGCTGCTCAGCGCCCGTCTACTCGACAGACTCACTGCACTCAGCAGTCGTCGAGCTCGTCGCGCTGCCCGGGAGCCGCATCACCTACACCACCATCCAGAACTGGTCGAACAACGTCTACAACCTCGTGACCAAGCGGGCCCGTGCCGAGGCTGAGGCGCACGTCGAGTGGATCGACGGGAACATCGGGTCTCGGCTCACCATGAAGTACCCGAGCGTCTACCTCATGGGTCCCAAGGCATCCGGCGAGGTGCTGTCGGTGGCGTACGCCGGCGAGGGTCAGCACCAGGATGCTGGCGCCAAGATGGTCCACGCCGCTCCCGAGACGACGTCGACGATCGTCAGCAAGTCAATCTCCAAGGACGGCGGCATCACCACCTACCGAGGACTCGTCCATGTCGACGAGGGCGCCACCGGCGCCAAGTCGTTCGTTCGCTGCGATGCGCTGCTGCTCGACGACGAGTCGGTGTCGGAGACCAAGCCCTACATGGAGGTCGCTGAGCGCGACGCCTCGATTGGCCACGAGGCGACCGTCTCGAAGGTCGGCGACGACCAGCTCTTCTACCTCATGAGCCGTGGCCTCACCGAGAGCCAGGCGATGGGGATGATCGTCAATGGCTTCATCGAGCCGGTGACCAGGACGCTGCCTATGGAGTACGCCGTCGAGTGGAGTCGCTTGATCGAGCTCCAGATGGAGGGCTCAATCGGTTAGCCCTTAGTGGGCCGTCGTAGGGTCCACAGCGGCGGTCCGTCCTTCACCGGGGTGAGCCGCTCGACGACCTCGAAGCCGAAACGCCGGTAGTACGAGAGGTTGTCTTCCTTCTGAGTCTCGAGGTAGGCATCGACGCCCTCGGCGTCGCACCGATCGAGGATCGGCTCGACCAGGGCGGTGCCCACACCGGCGCGCTGGTACTCGGGGTCCGTGGCGAGCACCGCCAGGTACCAAATCGGGCCCTTCGGGTGTGCCTTCTCGATCGCCCGCACGTACCGCATCCCGATCGGCATCATCTGAGGCCGCGGGGCAAAGGCTCGGAGTGTGCCCAGTAGCTGTCCGACCTGCTGGCGAGCAGGGTACGGGTAGCCGCCAGGTGCGACCCAGGTGCCGATGCCTGCCAACTTGCCATCGACGCGGGCGTTCATGACGGTGCCGCCTGACCCAAGGTTCTTGAGGGTCGACCTCATGAAGATCGCCAGGCCTCGGGAGCGGAGCATGGGAGGCGGAGCCAGGTGGACGAAGAACGGATCGGTGTAGAAGGCCCGAGCAGCGAGCACCGATGCATCGTCGATCTCCTCAGGGGAGAGGAAATCACGGATCTCAAGATCGAATCGCGGCATCGAAGGATCCTACCGGCCGACCCTGGCGACCCTGAGGTCGCTCGAGGTGGCACCATTGGTTGATGGCGATGCGAGAGCAATGCAAGCACTTCCAGTCGAGGACCTACGAGTCGGGTGAGGTGGCGCGCTTCTGCCAGCTCGACCTCGCTCCCGAGGCCCCGTGGCGCTGCCCCGAGAACTGCGAGGCCTACGCACCGCGGCTGGCGGACGTCGGCTGGGCCCACGGGTCGCTCATCGAGCCGGCGATTGAGCCAGAGCCAGATGTGCCGCCAGGTGCCATCGCCTCTGTCCTCGACTCAGCCGAGGACATCGTGAACGATGTCGCCCCCGACGTCCTCTCGGAGGTTCGAGCGGAGCAGGAGGCCGAGGCTCGCAAAGAGGGTCGTCGCTGGTGGCGCTTCGGCCGCTGATCGGTCAGGTGCCGGTGTAGCTCCCCGGTCGCTTCTCCATGAACGATGTCATCGCCTCTATGAGATCGTTCGAGTTGATGTACATCGTGTTGAAGTCGGCCACGAAGTCGAGCCCTTCGGCGATCGTGTGGCCGTCGTTGGCTGCGAGCACCCGCTTGGTCCCCTCGACCGCCAGGGGTGAATTGGCCGCGATGTCAGCAGCCATCTCCATTGCTGCAGCCAGGACATCGTCGCTCCCACCATCGATGACGTGGTTGACCAGGTTGATCTCTGCCGCGCGATCGGCATCGATGTCCTTGCCCGTCAGGGCCAACTCCGCCAGGTGACCTGCGCCGATGATGGAGGGCAAGCGCTGGAGGCTGCCGATGTCGGCGACGATCGCCACCTTGGCCTCTCGAACAGAGAACGAGGCGTCGCTCGACGCGAGCCTGATGTCACAGGCTGCGATCAGGTCGACGCCACCACCGATGCATGCACCGTGCACAGCAGCGATGACCGGGACCCTTGCTGCAGCCACAGACGAGACCGACGCCTGCATCGATCTGATCTGCTTGTTGAGGGCAGCGTTCTTGGTGGCGTGGCTCGAGGTGCCACCACCACTTCCACTGCCACCCATGAGCGGTCCCGCCATCGCCTTCAAGTCGAGGCCGACTGAGAAGTGCTTGCCCTTCGCCGCAAGCACGATGCAGCGGACCTCATGGTCGTCGCAGAGCGATTCGACGATCCGGGGGAGGTCGACCCAGAACTCGGGTCCCATCGCGT
>CAITOG010000007.1 GCA_903893955.1 uncultured Actinomycetes bacterium | reverse complement strand
TGCGACGGTCGATCGGACTCCATGAGGAGCCACCACCGCCCTGCGACGACCCAGAGCGCGCGTACATTGCACCCACGTCGCCAGTGCGCGTCGTGCACTCGGACCTCACCTCGATGCTGGTCGGCGGCGTGGCGTCGCTGCTCCTCCAGATGCTCCACCCGCTCGCTATGGCTGGCGTCGCCGACCACTCGGCCTATCGCGAAGACCCCCTCGGCCGCCTCGAGAGGACGGCGATGTTCGTCGGCACGACCTCCTTCCGCTCCACCAAGGAGGCGACTGCAGCCATCGAGCGGGTTCGGCGGATTCATCGCGTCGTGACCGGCACCGCAGATGACGGGACCCCGTACCGGGCAGATGATCCGAAGCTCCTCGAGTTCGTCCACAACGCGGAGGTCTCCTGCTTCCTCGCCGCCTACCGGCGCTACGGCACCGTGAACTTGAGCGCTGCCGATGAGGACGACTACGTGGCCGACATGGCAAAGGTCGCACTCGACCTTGGTGCGCTCGAAGTACCGCGCTCAGTGGTTGAGCTCGATCGAGCGAATGAGGCCGTCCGAAGCGAGCTCCGCCTCACCCGGTCTGGCTCAGATGCGCGCAACTTCGTGATGCTCGGTCCGCTGCGAGCCCCTCACGAGATGGCCGCCTACTCACTCGTCGTCGCCGCCGGCGTCGGCATCCTGCCACCATGGGCCAGGCGAGCACTCAAGATCCCGCAGGTACCGCTGTTCGATCCGCTCTGGGTCAGGCCAGCTACCAGGCTGCTCGGCCGGGGCATCCGCTTCGTGGTGCCGCCCCTCCCCGCTCAGGTGGCGATGGTCAGCCCACCATCGACCGCAACGACCTGACCGGTGACGTAGGCCGCGCTGGCGAGATCGACGACCACCTCAGCCACGTCCTCTGGCGTTGCCGACCGCTTGAGCGGGGCCACCTGATGGACCACCTCGCGCACGAAGTCCCAATCTGCGGTCCACGGCGTGTCCACGAGGCCCGGCGCCACGGCGTTGACCCTGACGTCTGGGCCGAGGGTCTTGGCCAGCAGGATCGTCATGTGGTGGAGGGCCGCCTTCGAGCTCGCATATGGGATCGAGCTCCCCGTCGCTCGGAGCCCAGCGATCGAGCCCATGTTGATCACCGACCCCTTCGCCGCTCTCAGCGCGCCAGCGGCGGCGACGGTGATCGCCCAGGTCCCGAAGACATTGACCTCGAAGATGCGACGCCACTCGTCCACCGAGGCCGCCTCGAGGTCGTGGTGTGGGATGACAGCGGTCGTGCCTGCATTGTTGATCAGCACGTCGAGGCGACCGTGTGCCTCGAGCACCGCGTCGATCAGCGCTCCGGCTGCTGCCTCGTCGCCGCTCACCGTGCCCTGGACATAGGACCCGCTTCGCAGCGACGCGGCGACCGCCTCGCCAGCAGCCACCGACGTGGAGGAGTTCACGACCACGGTGGCACCGAGATCGTCGAAGGCATGGGCCACCGCCTCACCGATCCCGCTCGATGAACCGGTGACGAGCACCACCTTGCCGTCGTAGCTCCCTGCCCCTGGCATCCTGGCCTCCGATCCCCGGCTGGGCCGATCTGCCCATCGCCGGGCCCTAGGGTACGTGCGTGCGCGTACTTGTGACGAACGATGACGGAATCCATGGTCCAGGACTCCATGCCCTGGTCGCCGAGCTCGGCCGATGGGCCGACCAGGCGCCAGCCGGCGAGGAGCGCAGCATCATCGTGGTGGCGCCCGACGCCAACTACTCGGGCGCGTCGTCAGCTGTCGGCGACGTCTTCTCGAGAGACGGCATCGGCTACACGAGGACGGAGATCCCCGGTGCCGAGCACATCGAGGCGTACGGCATCGATGCAGCTCCTGCTCTGTGCACCATCGTGGCCTGTCGAGGCGCCTTCGGACCACCACCGGACCTCGTCGTCTCTGGCATCAACCTCGGCGTGAACGTGGGTCGATCGGTCCTGCACTCGGGGACGATCGGTGCTGTCCTGACCGGTGGTCAGCTCGGCCTATCGGGCCTGGCGGTCTCGATGCAGGCGCTCAAGGGCGCACCGCTCAACGATGGGGCACAGGTGGCGGTCGCCGTCTTGGACGAACTCATCGCCGCCCCCGCCCGCACCATGCTCAACCTGAACATCCCAGCTCTGCCGCTCGCCGAGCTCAAGGGCGTCCGTCGGGGGCGGGTCTCGACCGCAGGCATCATCAAGCAGTCGGTCGCCGAAGAGGCCCACCCACCTTCGAGCCTCGCTGTCGGCGAGACCGGATCGATCAAGCTGAACCTGGGTTCTGCCACGCCTGAGCTCGGTGATACCAGCGATGAAGAGCCGGACGACGACGGTGCGCTCATCACTGCGGGCTACGCGTCGTTGACAGTTCTTCGTGGCATCAGCGAGAACACCGACCAAGATGCCGATGATCTCATCCGTAGAGCGCTCGTCGCGATTGAGGGACACCTCGAGCGCACTGTGAGCTAGGCCGACCTTCAGCCGAAGCGCACCTTGGCCAGCTGGGTTCCCTGAGCCACCAGACGCTCCGCCGAATCCCAGATCTGGCAGACCTCATCGACGAACCCGTCGTCGATCACCTGGACCCACTGGCGGATGAGGACCGGCCCGGGGGCAGGGAGCGCTCGAAGGTAGCTGGTGAGCTGCACCGTCGGGACCCACCCTGTCG
>CAITOG010000006.1 GCA_903893955.1 uncultured Actinomycetes bacterium | reverse complement strand
CCGAGGACCGAGTTGCGGGTGTTGAGGAACTTGTCGTTGTTGCGCGAGACGTAGAAGACGTCCTCGTATCGGGTCACCGCCCAGAAGGGCGTGTAGCCCTCCTCCTCGATCTTGAGGACCGGCGCGTTATCGCGGAGATCCTTGGCCGTGGCATGCCAGCGCTCCTGATCCGCGTAGGCCGCAGGGTTCATGAAGATCTGTCCGCGAGGATCTGAGCTGGTCATGGTCGCCTCCGTGGTTGCCGTGTCGGCGCCCAACCTACCAATGCCCACGACCAGGGTTAGGGGAGGGGTTGACGTGCGAGCTCAGGGTCTGGCTCCTTGGCGAGCGAGGCCCCTCGCAGGCGCTTGGCGACGGGGAATGCCAGCACCGAGACGGCGACGGCGCCGAGCGACGCGGTGATCGAGATGGCGCCCGAGTCCCGGTACTGCTCGACTGCAGCGAAGACGCATACGGCGACGAGTGGGACTGCCAAGAGGGCAATGACCGGCCAACCACCCGGAATCTTGTAGGGACGCGGGAGGTCGGGCTCCTTGCGACGAAGTGCGATCAGAGCGCCGAGCTCGAGGAGCAAGGTCACGTTGGTCAAGAACACGTCGATGACGACGAGGTTGGTGAAGGTCGAGAAGGTGAAGAGCGCATAGATGCCAGCGCAGATCACGATCGCCAGCGTCGGCGTGCCAAAGCGGGGACTGAGCCTCGAGATGCGGCGGGGCAGCCAGCGCTCCTCGGCCATGGCGAAGGGGATACGCGAGTTGCTCATCAGCAACGAGCCGAACAGTCCGACGGCACCAGCTAAGGCGCCGATGGTCATGGCCCATGCCAGCCACGGGCCGCCAAGATGGCGAGCGATCGAGGTGAAGGAGCCGGCATCCCAGCTCTGCCAGCCCGGGACCGCCATGGCGGCAGCCATCGGCAGGAGGTACGCCACGGTGATGAGCACGATCGAGGCTGCCAGGGCCCGGGGGATGACCCGCTGCGGTCGCTCGATCTCCTCCGCGATGGCGCCGACCGAGTCGAAGCCGGCGTAGTTCCACATCACCACCCACAGCCCGGCGCCGAAGGCGGCCACCAGCGAGGTGTGCGGCGTGGTCATCGGGCTGACCGGATTGATGTGGTGGCCCACGAGGTGCGGGATACCGATCATCACCAGCAGCACGAAGGGGACCAGGGCGATCACGGTGAGGATGACGGCAGAGTCTCCGACCCACTTCGCCCCGAGCACGTTGAGGATCGTCAGCGGGACGATGAAGCAGCTGACCGCCAGGATCCAGTGGAGGTCGATGGTCAGCGGGCCAACACGGGCGACGACCGTCGCGCCTTGTGCGGCTGGCGCCCAGAGCTGGCCGAGGTAGTCGGCGAAGAGCACCGGGTAGAGCGCCATGTCGACGAAGGCCGTGAACATCCAGAGCACGCCCTCCTGAAAGCCCCAGAAGTCGCCGAAGGCTCGCTGGACCCAGTGATAACCGCCTCCAGTGGTGGGGATGGCTGTGCCGAGCTCGGAGGTGAACAGAGCGACCGGGACGCTGTAGATGAGCGGGGTGACGATGAGCAGGATCATCGCCATGCCTGGGCCCGACGAGCTCGTGAGGGGCTCGAGGCCATACGCGCCGCCAGAGACGCTGAAGAAGATGAGCGCCACCACGGGGATCAAGGTGACCCGTGAGCGGAACCTCGGTCTGGCCCCGTGGCTCTCTTCGAGGTTCACCCCAGCGGCTCGTCGCTGGCGGTGATGTAGATCTTGCGGAGTCGCTCGTGGACCTCCCAGGTGGTCTCGACCCCCTCAGCCAGGTGGACGACGTCGCCT
>CAITOG010000005.1 GCA_903893955.1 uncultured Actinomycetes bacterium | reverse complement strand
CGGCCATCGTCTCGGGCGCGCTCATGCTCGAGTTCCTCGGCGAGGACGAAGCAGCTGCCACCATCACCCGCGCAGTCCAGGACTACGCACGAACCACCACGAACACCCAGGCGTCCACCACTGAGATCGGTGACGCCATTGCAGGAAAGGTCCGATAGATGCCCATCACCCCGACCAAGTACATCTGGATGGACGGCGAGCTTGTCGAGTGGGACAACGCCACCACCCATATCTTGACCCACACCCTTCACTACGGGATGGGCGTCTTCGAGGGCATCCGCGCCTATCCGACGCCCAATGGCGTGGCCATCTTCCGGCTCGTCGACCACATCACCCGACTTCTCGACTCAGCGAAGATCTTCATGATGGACGTGCCCTTCAGCCACGCCGAGCTCGTTGAGGCCTGCAAGGCTGTCGTGCGGGAGAACGAGTTGACCGACGGGTGTTACCTCCGTCCGCTTATCTACCTCGGTTACGGGGAGATGGGGCTCAACCCGCTGCCCTGCAGCGTCAACGTGGCCATCGCCGCGTGGCCCTGGGGCACCTACCTCGGAGACGACGGTGTCGCCAATGGCGTGCGGATGAAGATCAGCTCGTGGCGTCGTCATGACCCCAACGCCATGCCGACCGCGGCGAAGGGCACCGGCATGTACATCAACTCCTCCTTGGCCAAGGTGGAGGCGATCAAGGCCGGCTACGACGAGGCCATCATGCTCGCTCCAGATGGCAAGATCGCCGAGTGCACCGGTGAGAACCTCTTCATCGTCAAGGGGAACAAGCTCATCACGCCGCATGTCGCTGACGCCGGCACGCTCGAGGGCATCACCCAGAACACGGTGGAGACCATCGCTACCGACCTCGGCTACGAGGTGGCCTACGAGTCGCTGATCCGCACCGACCTCTATCTGGCTGACGAGGCCTTCCTGACAGGGACGGCGGCCGAGGTGGTCCCGATCTCCTCGGTCGATGACCGGTTGGTCGGCGACGGCAGGCCTGGGCCGATCACGAAGAAGATCCAGGAGACGTACTTCGGCACCGTCCGAGGCGAGGTCGTCCGCTACGACGCGTGGTTGGACCATGTCTGACCACGAGCACGGCCACGCCCACGAGCACGGCCACGCCGCTGACGGGCACACACATGCTCCTTCGGCACGTGGGCACTCGATGGCGTCGCACCACTACGACCTGCCCGACCTGCCAGAGAAGGTCGACATCTTCGACACCATCTTGCGCGATGGCTCTCAGCAGGAGGGCCTCTCGCTGACCGTCGAGGACAAGATCAAGGTGGCAGAGCAGCTCGACCACCTCGGTGTGGCCTACATCGAAGGTGGGTGGCCCGGCGCCAACCCGAAGGACACCGAGTTCTTCCGTCGCTTCTCAGATGAGCTCAAGCTCTCGACCTCAACGCTCGTGGCCTTCGGCTCGACGAGGAGGGCTGGTGCAGTCACCGAGAGCGACGAGACGCTCAGGGCCCTTATCGAGGCAGACACCGAGGTGATCTGCATCGTGGCTAAGTCATGGGACCGCCATGTCGCAGAGGCGCTCAAGACGAACTTGGACGAGGCGGTCCGAATGGTCGAGGACTCAGTCAGATTCCTGACCTCGCACGACAAGCGCGTGTTCCTCGACGCTGAGCACTTCTTCGATGGCTACCGGGGGAACCCCGACTTCGCCCTGCGCGTCCTCTTGGCGGCAGAGCAGGCCGGTGCCGAGACACTGGTCATGTGCGATACGAACGGCGGCTCCCTGCCCGGCGACATCACCGCCACCGTGTCTGAGGTTCGCCGCTCGGTGACGTCGGCGAGCTTCGGCATCCACTGCCACAACGACTCAGGCGTCGCTGTAGCCAACTCCCTCGCCGCTGTCGCGGCTGGGGTGACCCAGGTCCAGGGCTGCATCAACGGTTATGGAGAGCGCTCAGGCAACACCGACCTCGCTGCGGCGATCCCTGACCTCACGCTCAAACTCAACATCCGCACGCTTCCCCTCGAGCGCTTGGAGCGG
>CAITOG010000004.1 GCA_903893955.1 uncultured Actinomycetes bacterium | reverse complement strand
GCGGGCGCGCAGGCGACGGTCGGCCTCGAAGCAGAACAGCAGGTTGGCGAGCTTGGTCGAGCCATAGGCCTTCTGCGTGGACTGGCCAGAGAGATCGAGCGGCGCATCGGCACGGAGCCGGCCCTGCTTGTGGAGGTTCGACGACACCACGACGATCCGTCCGCCGGCTTCCTCGATGCTCGCCAACAGCGCTGCGGTGAGCGCCACGTGGCCGAGATGGTTGGCGGCGAGCTGTCGGTCCGGACCGTCGGGGCCGGGCAGTCCCATGACGCCGGCGTTGTTCACGAGCAGGTCGACGTCGCCGCTCTCGACGATGACGGCCGCCGCTGTGGCCACGCTCGAGAGGTCTTCGAGGTCGAGCTCGACGACGAGTGGCTGCGGTCCGGGGCCGTCAGCCTCGAGTCGACCGACCGCAGCGGCAGCCTTCTCCAGGTTCCGGCAGGCCAGCACCACCGTGGCGCCCTTGGCACGGAGCGCTCGGGCAGTCTCATAACCGAGGCCGCTGTTGGCGCCGGTGACGACGCAGCGACGACCCTCGAGTGAAGGTGTCGATTCGATGCTCCAGGCGGCCGGCATCTCAGATGTGGTCCGCTGGGATGGTGCCGAGCTTGCCGGCCTCGTAGTCATCGAAGGCCTGTCGCAGCTCGTCCTTGGTGTTCATGACGAAGGGACCGTAGGTCGCCACAGGCTCCCTGATCGGGCGACCCCCGAGGATGAGCACGTCGAGGCCAGCCGCGTGCCGGGCGTCCTGCTGCTCGCTCGCAGCCACCGTGAGGGTGTCACCGTCGGTCATCACGCACAGCTGGCCGGTCGTGATCGGTGCCCGGTCCTCGCCAACGGTCCCGGTCCCGCTCAAGGCGTAGACCAGGCAGTTGTAGCTCGAGTCCCAAGGGATGGTGACCGTGGCGCCAGGCGCCACGGTGGCGTGGACCAGCGAGATGGGGGTGTGGGTGATGCCGGGCCCGTCATGACCGGCGAGGTCGCCGGCGATGACCCTGAGCAACGTCCCGCCGTCAGGCGACGCAAGGAGGGTGACCGCTGCCGCCTCGATGTCCTGGTAGCGGGGCGAGACCATCTTCTGGGCCGCCGGGAGGTTCACCCAGAGCTGGATCCCGTGGAACAGGCCGCCGGCGGCGATGAGGGCCTCGGTTGGCCGCTCGATGTGCAAGATGCCTCGCCCAGCCGTCATCCACTGGGTGGCGCCGTCCTTGATGACGCCACCGCCACCGATCGAGTCCTGGTGCTGGAACACGCCGTCGATCATGTAGGTCACCGTCTCGAAGCCCCGGTGGGGGTGCCACGGGGTGCCCTTGGGCTCGCCGGGTCCGTACTCAACCTCGCCCATCTGGTCCATGTGGATGAACGGGTCGAGGTCAGCGGTGGTCACTCCGGCGAAGGCTCGCCGAACTGGGAAGCCCTCACCCTCGAATCCGGATGGCGCGGTGGTCCGTTGCTTGACCTGACGGGGTCGGGTCGTGGTCGGATCAGGGCGATCGATCGTTGGCAGGACGAGGATGTCCTCGACGGTGACGGCAGGCATGCGGACCTCCTTGAGATCGCGTGGTTCTCTCGTTCTAACGCCGTCGAGATGACGGCTATTCCTCAGCTGCTGGTCGCACCCCTGGTGAAGTGTGCCGGATCGACAGCGATGAAGAGGGCTTCTGCCTCGGCGATGAGGGTGTCGCCGGCGTGCATCTCGGCGGACATCGTGATCTTGCGTCCGGTCCAGTCGAGCGCTCGGGCACGGCCGATCATCTCGACGCCGAGGGGGGTGGGGTTGCGGTAGGTCACCGTGAGGCGACCGGTGAAGGCAGGTGTGCCCAGGATGCCGAGCACCTGCCCCATGAGTTCGTCGATGAGCGCCGCCATCACCCCGCCATGGGCACGATCGGGCGCTCCTTCGAAGGCGGGTCCGAGCGTGACCTGCATCACCGCCTCATCGCCGTCCTTCCAGAGCGACGCCTCCATTCCCATGGGATTGGCGCGGCCCGAGACGATCGAGTCGCCGAAGAGGGGCTTCGGCTTAGTGCTGAGCTCCTCCGGTCCCGGCATCGAGAAGTCAGCGGTCGACTTGAACGGGTGGACTCGTCTCGGATGGCCTTCGAGGGCTGCTCGAAGCAGCTCTGCCTGATCGGCGATCTCCTCGAGCGTGTCAAGATCCGCGCGGTGGGCCACCATGGCGTGGTTGAGCTTGCGCAGTGCGGTGGCCGCCCTGACTCGGGCCTCGAGCTCCTCGTGGGTGGGGGCGCTCATCGGCTGGTGGTGTGCGCGTCAGCTGCCCCGAGCGCCCGATCGAGCCGCTCCAAGGCGAGTCGCGCCTCATCGTCGGAGATGGTGCAGGGAGGAACGACGTGAAGTCGGTGGTAGTTGATGAACGGAAGCACGCCCTCGGCCTTGAGGGCAGCTGTCAGCTCGGCCATCGCTGGGCTAGTGCCGCCGTAGGGAGCGAGCGGTTCGCGGGTATCGCGATCGATGACGAGGTCGAGGGCGAAGAACACGCCGCGACCGCGCACCTCGCCGATCGACGGGTGGCGCTCAGCGAGCTCAGCGAGGCCTGGTCCGAGGATGTCGGCGCCAATGTGGCGAGCGTGCTCGATGATCCCCTCGCTCGCCATGGTCGTGATGGTGGCCACCGCCGCAGCGCAGGCGAGCGGGTGGCCTGAGTAGGTCAGACCGCCGGGGTACGCGCGTTCAGAGAAGGTCTCGACGATCGGGCTCGAGATGATGACGCCGCCCAATGGCACATAGCCCGAGTTGACGCCCTTGGCGAAGGTGATGAGGTCAGGGACGACCTTGTCGTGGTCGAAGGCGAACCAGTCACCGGTCCGCCCGAACCCCGACATGACCTCATCGGCGATGTAGACGATCCCGTGCCGGTCGCACAGCTCGCGCACCCCGGCGAGATAGCCCGGCGGAGGCGGCATGATGCCGGCGGTGCCGGGGATGGTCTCGAGGATGATGGCCGCGATGGTGCTGGGTCCTTCGAAAGCGATCGTCCGCTCGAGGTGCTCGAGCGCTCGCTCGCACTCCTCGGCCTCGGTGGTGGCCCAGAAGGGGCTTCGGTAGAGGAAGGGGCCGAAGAAGTGGACCACACCGGCGGTGCCGGTGTCGCTCGGCCACCTCCTCGGGTCGCCGGTCAAGTTGACCGACAAGGTGGTCCCGCCGTGATAGCTGCGATAGCGCGAGAGCACCTTCGGTCGTCCTGTGTGGAGCCGGGCCATGCGCACGGCATGCTCGACAGCCTCGGTGCCGCCGTTCGTGAAGAAGACGTGGGTGAAGGGTTCTGGCGCTCGTTCGGTGATGAGACGAGCGGCCTCGCCGCGGACGTCGTTGGCGTGTTGCGGGGCGATGGTGCAGAGGCGGTCGGCTTGGGCCTTGATCGCCTCGACCACCGCAGGGTGCTGGTGGCCGATGTTGGTGTTGACCAGCTGGCTCGACAGATCGAGGAACTCGTTGCCGTCGTAGTCGTAGACATAGCTGCCCTGCGCCCCGGCGATCGCCATCGGCGAGATGAGGGCCTGGGCGGACCATGAGTGGAAGACGTGGCCGCGGTCGTCGGCCATGACAGCCGCCTTGGCGGTGGGGTCGGTGATCGGTTCCATGGGGAAAGAGTCTGCCACCTCTGCTCTGGTGGCTTTCCCGGCTAGGGGGCGGTCGGACCGGAGGACACCAGGGTCTCGAGGTGCCGCAGGATGTCGGCGATCCTCTCATCCTGGGCCTGGAGGTGGAGCTGGATCTGCTTGGCCTCCTCGAGGACCGCAGCAGCGTCCTTGTAGGTCGCCTCGGCACGTGCATCGGCCGCTGCAGCCTGGATGTTCTGGCCCACGATGATGATGGGGAGCAGGACCAGCTGGAGGAAGCTCGAGGAGAGCCAGATGACGATCTCGAGCACCGAGCCTGAGCTGATCGCCGAGGGCAGGGCGATGAGTGCGATCACGCCGAACAGATAGGCGCACCACATCGTCCCGACGATCAAGGTGATCCGGAGCCCGACCTTGGCGTTGATCCGGCCGATGACCGTGTCCTTGTGCTGCTTCGCAGCGGTGTCGGCGACCTTGGGTGGCCCGGCTGCTTCGCGCTCCTCGATGCGGCGTGGGCGCTCATAGGTGAACTGGACCTTGTGACCGGTGGCCTCTGACATCGCGGCTCCCTCGGGTGGCGTCGGTGACGACGCTACCGACACACTGCCGAAAGCCTGGGGATCGCTGCTCGACGGAGCTGCGAGCCCACCGACGGGCCCTGTCGCCGGGAGTGGCTCAGCGTGGAGGGAGAATCGCGGCGAGGACGCCGTCGAGCGCCAGCGAATCCCACTCCGCCTCGTTGTTCGAGGACGTGTCCATCTCGATGATTACCCGAGAGAAGATCACCGAGGTGACGTAGGCGGCAATGGTGAGCGCTGAGATGTCAGTCCGGACCAATCCCCGCGCCTGGAGGCGGGTGAGGATCGCTGCGAACTGCTCGTTCGACTCGCGAAGCGCGTTCGACAGCCGTTCTTGGAGGAGCGGCCGTGACACGGCCGAGCCGAGTGCTTCGAGCCGAGTGAAGCGGAACTTGCTCCGGTCCGAGCTGAGGATCGGCGCCGCGAGCGAACGAAGCGTCGCCTCGACCTCGTCGATGCTCTGGCAACGTTCGAGCTGCTCGCCAGCGGCCGGCGTGAAGGTGAGGAGGCTCTCCTTGAACCGTGCGGCCTGCGCTTCGATGATCAGGCCTGCCCGGCTCCCAAAGAAGTGGTAGATCGTGGGTGTCGTGACGCCGGCGGCGGCGCCGATGTCGCGGAGGTGGACGGCCTCTTCGCCGCCTGCCTCGATGGCCTCGATGGTCGCTTCGAGCAGCAAGTCACGTGATCCAACTCCTGCGTCACTTCGGTGTGTTCTCGTGGCTGCCATGGTGTCGCTCCCTTCGGCGGGTCAGTGTAGCGACCGGTCCTGGTGCTTTTGGAGGATGCTCCCCGTCGCCGCGTGGCTGCTCTGGTGGGTTGTGTTGCGAGAGGATGGCTGCCATGGTCGAGTTCATCGATGAGCCGAGCAGTGGCCGGGTGTATGCCTCGAGGGCCATCGTCAGGCTGGCTGACGCCGATCCTGACGGCATGCTGCGTGCCGACGGCCTCGCCCGGATGCTCCAGGACGTCGCCACCGATGACTGGTCCGAGGTGGCAGGAGATGCCGACGACACCTGGCTCGTGCGACGCACCGCGCTGCGTCGATACGGTGCACGGTGGCCGAAGCTCGGCGAGAAGGTCGAGCTTCGGACCTTCTGTTCAGGGATAGGCGCGGCGTGGGCGGAACGCCGGACCGATGTGCTCCTCGCTGGCGAACGGGTGCTGGCCGCAGCGGCGATCTGGGTGCCGGTCGCCCCGTCAGGCCGACCTCGCCGCGTGAGCGAGTCGTTCAACGTGGTCTATGGCGAGGCGGCAGGTGGCAGGAAGGTGCCTGGTCGGCTGCCTGCACCACCAGTGCCAGGACCCCAAGCGCGAGTGCAGCCGTGGGTGGTTCGTCGGGCGGATCTCGATGTGGTCGGCCACGTCAACAACGCGGTCGCCTGGGAGGCGCTCGTCGAGGTGGCGTCCGGGGTCATTGATCAGGCGGTGGTGACCCACCATGGGCCGCTGCTCGCTGACCATGAGGTCCAGCTGGTCGACGAGCCTTGCCGGTTGTGGCTGCTGGTCGACGGGGCGGCCGCCGTGACAGCGACCTGGTCGGCTCAGAGCGACTCGTAGACAGCGTCGATCAGGGCCCTGTTCCGGCTCGACTGCCAGCGTGGGATCACGTGGTTCATGGCGTAGCCGAACGAGACCCGGGCGATCGGGTCAGCGAACCCGACTGCCCCGCCGGTGCCGAAGTGGCCGAAGCTCGACTGGTTGGGGCCGAACGGTCGACGAGGACGGGTCGGGACGAAGCCGAGGCCGAACGAGACTTCCTCGCCGAGGACCGGGCAGAAGCCCGTCGACTGCGTGCGAGTCGCTTCGGCGAGCAGGTCGTGCGAGATGATTCGATCCTCCTCGAGCAGCGCGGCGTAGATGGCGCAGATGCCTCGGGCGGTGGCGTGGGTGTTGGTCGAGGGAATCTCGGTCTGGCGCCACCGGGTGGTGTTCACGACGCCCATCGATGAGTAGCCCGGAGGGTTGAAGTAGCTCAGCATCACCATGCGAGCCTCGCGGGGCAGGCTCGCTGGGTCGATCTGCGCGAGATCGACGGCAGCGACGAAATCCACCTCGGCGCACCGAGCAAGCTCCGCATCGGGGACGCTCACGTAGACCTGATCTCCGACGCCGAGGGCATCGACGAGGGCTGCCAGACGGACCGACGGCATCTGAGAGCTCGCACGGTGGACGATCTCCCCGATCAGATGG
>CAITOG010000003.1 GCA_903893955.1 uncultured Actinomycetes bacterium | reverse complement strand
CTTCTCCTGCTCTCGCTGCATCTTTCCGAATGTGGAACGTGATTTCGCCATCAACGGCCCCTTCCTGATCGACTGCCCTGCCGGTTGAAGCCGCCGCTGCGGGCGGGTCCCCGACTGGCCCTCGCCGCGCGGTCGCGCGAGAGGACCTTGACGTTGTGTGCCTCGGCACCCTTCTTGCCACTCCCGATCTCGAAGGTGACCTGCTGGCCGACCTCGAGGATCGTCTTTGGACCATCTGCGAGGTTAGTGGCGTGCACGAAGAGATCGACCTCGCCTGGGCGCTCGACGAAGCCGTAACCACGCTTCGCGTCGAAGAACTTGACCGTGCCCTTGGGGCCGCCTGACGACGAGGCACCGGTGGCTCGCGAGGTGGGCCGCTCTGTGCGGTGCGCACGATCTGAGCCATGGGCTCGAACCGAGCGGTCAGAGCGCGAGCGGTCCTTGCGCTCGTCACGATCATCCGCAGCGTTCGATGTGCGCTTTGGCGCCGTGGCCTTACGCTCGAGCACGTTGGCGGCAGGAGTCAGGACCGACGGCTCGTCGTAGCCCATCGGCAGATCCAGGGCACGCTGGAGCTTCTTGACGGGCGACCGCATGTCCTCGACCACGAGCGACACCACGACGCCGTCAAGGCCGGCACGGCCAGTGCGGCCGGAGCGGTGGGTGTAGTCGGTGTGGTCTGCGGGCGGGTCGTAGTGGATCACGCACGGCAACGCCTCGAGGTGGATCCCACGAGCTGCGACGTCGGTGGCGACCAACGCCTGGGCGTCGCCTCGCTCGAACTGGCGGAGCGCACGCTCACGTTGCGCCTGAGAACGGTCACCGTGGATGGCCACTGCGCTGACCCCATTGGTCCCGAGCTGGCGAGCCAGACGATCGGCGCCTCGCCTGGTGCGGCAGAAGATGATGGCAGAGCCCATCTGGGTCACGATGTTGGTGCAGACATCGAGGCGGTCGTCTCGAGACACCGCCCAGAAGAGGTGGTCGACGTCGCCCTGGGCCTCCTGGTCGTCGGAGACATCGTGGCGGGCCGGGTTGGTCTGATAGCGCTTCGAGAGCGACTCGACCTCCTTGCCCATCGTGGCGGAGAACAGGAGAATCTGACGATCGTCACGAGCCTGCTCGACGATGCGACGGACACATGGCATGAAGCCCATGTCGGCCATCCGGTCGGCCTCGTCGATGACGAGGAGCTCGACCTCGCTCAGGTCAACCATCCGCTGCTCGATGAGGTCTTCGAGGCGCCCGGGGCAGGCCACGAGGATGTCGACGCCCTTTGACAGGGCATTCTGGGTTGGTCCATAGCGGGTCCCGCCGTACACGGCGATGACCTTGCGGCCACCATCAGAGCGAAGCGAGGCCAGCTCGTCTCGCACCTGGGCGGCGAGCTCACGGGTCGGCTCCAAGATGAGGCCCTTCGGGCGTCGGGGCTGTGAATCGACACAACGCTCAACTGCGGCCACGCCGAAGGCGAGGGTCTTGCCTGAGCCGGTCGGCGCCTTGGCGACGATGTCGCGTCCGGCGACGGCGTCAGGGATCGACGCCTCTTGAATCGGGAACGGCGCGTCGATGCCACGGGCGGAGAGACGCTCTGCGAGGGCAGGTGCTACCCCAAGATCGGTAAAGGAAATGGTCACTTGACTCCAAACGAGTTGAAAGGGCCAACTCGAGCGTGAAGCAGAAGTGAGCCCAGCCGCAGTGCGCGACTATCCGATGAGATGTTCACCGGGAAGTGACCATCGTAGCAGGCTGCTCATCCAAAAGGGTCGACCCCACACCAGGCATCCACTCCCTAGTGTGTCCCCATGCCTCTTCGCCTGACCTCGTGGAACGTCAACGGCATCCGTGCCGTCCAGCGCAAAGGCCTCTTCGATCCGTTCGTCGACACGCTCCAGCCTGACGTGATCTGCCTCCAGGAGATCAAGGCGGACCCCTCGCAGGTCGAGGTCGAGCTGCCGGGTTTCGATCAGCACTGGCACCCGGCGGCGAAGAAGGGCTACGCGGGGACCGCCGTCTTCTCGAAGCCTGCGGTGCTCAAGGTAGTCACCGGCCTGCCGACCCGTCTCGTGAACAAGCACGGGCTCGTCGACGATGCCTTCGGCAACACCAACGAGGAAGGCAGAGTCATCACGGTCGAGTATGAGGACTTCTATCTCGTCACCGTCTACACCCCGAACGTCAAGTCAGACCTCAGCCGACTCGCCGTTCGACACGAGCGCTGGGACCCGGCGTTCTTGGCCTACGTCAAGAGTCTTAACAAGAAGAAGCCAGTGGCGATCTGCGGAGACCTAAATGTCGCGCATCAAGCCGACGACCTTGCCAATCCCAAGCCCAACGTCGGCAAGGCCGGGTTCACCGACCAGGAGCGAGCCGGCATTCAGGCGCTGCTCGACGCTGGCTTCGTCGACTCGTTCCGCATGTTCACGGAAGGGAACGGCCACTACACGTGGTGGTCGAACTTCTCTGGGGCCCGGGAGCGGAACGTCGGCTGGCGGATCGACTACTTCTTGGTGTCATCCGACCTGGCACCCCACGTGACGGCCGCCGAGATCCATGCCGATCTGATGGGCTCGGATCACTGCCCGGTGAGCATCACGATCGACTTCTAGGACCTCAGAGGGTCCCGGCAGCCAGCTCGAGCCGCTCGCGCTCGACGGCCGCTTCGTGCTCTTCACGCTCTCGCTTGGCCGCAGCCGGGCTCCAGCGTCCGACCAGAAGGAAGAGGGTCGGGAGGACGACGATCTGGCCGACGGCACAGATCCACCACCAGCGCTGCCACTGACCCGGGGCGCTCGCTCGAGCCTCGAGCACATCGCGCCCGTGCTCGAGCAGAAAGGCGCGATCGCCAGCCGGCAGCTGCCTGAGGGCGAGGAGCTCGTGGACCGCCACGACCGGGGTGACGCCCTGATGGGCGACGAGCTGCTTGACCGCAGCCGCCAAAGCAGTGCGATCGGACGGATCCTTTCCGAGCACCTTGAGCGTGGCTGGGTCGACTGACTTCGCTGTCGCGATCTGTGCGGCGTAGGTGTGCTGGATCTGCTGGAGGCGGGGGCCGTAGTTGACCACCGCTGAGGTCGAGGACACCACGGAGGGCAGGACCAAGAAGGCGACTGCGACGAAGATCCGCAGGATCCAGCCCCAGATCGACATCCCTGTCGCCACCAGCGCGGGATTACGAGCTTCGATCGTCTCGGTAAACGCAGCCATCCACGGCGCGTAGGCGAACGCACGTGCGGCAGAGAGCACGCAGACAACAAGCACCACGGTGACGTAGGGGGTCGTCGGGTGCGTCGCCATGTGGGCGAAGAGCATCGACATGACGACCGCAACCACTCCCCCGACAGCCATGAGCGGCTTCCTCACGCCGATCTTGTCGGAGAGCAGCCCAGCGACGATGACCGTCAACGCGTCGACTGCCCAGAACCAGTTGCCGATGCCGTTCGCCTTGGCCTGGCTGTAGCCGAAGACCGTCGAGAAGTAGATCACGAACACCCCGACCGCTGAGAAATAGAGCAAGAGGAAGGCGCTGACCCCGAACGCTGGCAACACGATCCTCGGCGTGAACATCTGGCGCAGCGGCTTTGCCGTCGCTGCGTCGACGTCGATCCCTCGAGCCCTCGCCTCGATGACCACGCGCTCTCTGAGCGAGTAGAGGACCTGATCTCGAAGTCCCGGCGAGAGCTCGCGCAGCGTGAAGAATGCCAGCACGAAGACCACTAGGCCGACGCTGCCGGCAATGTGGAACTGATCCTGCCAGGGGTGCAGGATCCCGAGCGTGCTCGACGCGACGACGGCGACGATCAAGCTGGCGACGACTGGACCAAGGGTCCAGAAGCCCATCGCTGTCCCCCGTCGGACCTGAGGCGAGAAGTCGCGCACCAGCGCCGGCGTGGCCACCAGCACGACGCCTTCGAAGAAGCCGAGAGCGATGGCGAAGCCCGCATACGCTCCTTTCGAGGTGGCACTTGGGATGCCCACGAAGGTGATCAGGCTGGCGAAGAAGAGGCCAACCACGACGATGTTGGCTCGGCCGAAGCGATCACCGAGCCCCGCGAGAAGCGATGCGACGGCGCCGAAGGCACTTGCCACCACCGTGATGGTGATGTAGTACCGAAAGGTCATGTCGAAGTGCGCCAGGATCGAAGGCGCCACAGCACCTGCGACGTACTGCTGGTAGTACATCGTTATCGTGCTGACGACCACGATGGCGAGCAGCGTCAACCTTCGCCGAGTCGATGGAAACTCGTCGAGCTGGCGATGCCAGAACCTATGTCGGGCCGCGATCTCGTCGCTCATCAATGCTCCTCTTCAAGCCATGGAGCCGCGAGCTCAATATGGCAAGGACTCTGACAATACCTTGCTAACCGAGACTCAGGGCCAAAGAG
>CAITOG010000002.1 GCA_903893955.1 uncultured Actinomycetes bacterium | reverse complement strand
TGGCCATGACGTCGGTCGAGACCAGGTGGCGAGGTTGATGCGAGAAGCCGGACTTCGAGGAGTCCGCCGCTCGAAGAGAGTCCGCACCACCAAGCGCGACGACGCAGCGCCGAGATCTCCCGACCTCGTCGAGCGGGACTTCACCGCCACGGCGCCGAACCAGCTCTGGGTCACCGACCTGACCTTCGTGCCCACGTGGGCCGGCGTCGCCTACGTCTGCTTCATCACCGACGCCTTCAGTCGGATGATCGTCGGCTGGAGGGTGGCTGGCCACATGCGCACCGAGATGGTTTTGGACGCCCTCGAGATGGCCCGCTGGCAGCGCGGCACGAGGCTCGAGGATCTGCGATGTCACTCCGATGCCGGCAGTCAGACCAGACTCAACCGGTCGAAGCAACACCCGCTTGTTGAAGGGAGCGTAGGTGGTCATCAAGGGCCTCGGCGGGTGTCTTCCAACCGAGGATCTTCCTCGGTCGTGAATTGATGGCAGCGGCGACCGCTTCGAGTTCATGGCGATTCCATCGCGATAGGTCGGTGCCCTTTGGGAAGTACTGGCGAAGCACGCCGTTGGTGTTCTCGTTCGTGCCGCGCTGCCAAGGACTGTGCGGGTCTGCGAAGTAGACGGGGATGCCGGTTTGTTGTGTGAACTCAGCATGCGCTGAGAGCTCCTTGCCTCGATCCCACGTGAGCGACCGACGTATCTGTTCGGGTATCACTGCGAAGCTGTCAACAAGGGCAGCACGCATCGATTCGGCCCCGTAGCCGCCAAGGGCCGGTCCATTCTTGACCGGCGGTCGTTCACGCCAGCCGACCTGACGCGGCAGGTGCACAAGGATTGTGAACCTGCTCGTTCGTTCCACAACGGTGCCGATCGCGGATCGTTCGGTCCCGATGATCAGGTCGCCTTCCCAATGGCCGGGGACGACTCGGTCCTCGGCCTCGCAAGGTCGCTCGCCAATCACCACCTCGGGCGTTACGTGACCGGTTGCGCGCTGCTGTGAGCGAGCCCGGGGAACGCGCAAGGCTCGACCGGTGCGAAGGCAGGCCACCAGTTCACGCTTCAGTGCGCCCCGGCTCTGGATGTAGAGCGCCTGATAGATGGCCTCATGTGAGATCCTCATCGTGATGTCACCGGGGAAATCGACCTGCAGACGTTTCGAGATCTGCTCAGGGCTCCACGCAGTCGCCCACACGCGGTCTTGTCGGCGCGGTCGATTCCGCCCCTTCCAAGTCGCCGTCGGGGGACCGAGCACAGAACCGTCGGCAGAGTGAACCTTGCCGGCGAGACGATCCTGGACGTATCCGCAGAGTTGCTCGTTGGCAACCAGCTTTGGAGTCTTTGGGCGCCGCGCCGCCAGCTCGGCTTTCCACTGAGCGACACCCGCCCGATACTTCAACTTGCCGTTGCGAGTCGCTGCGTTCCGGCGAAGTTCTCGCGAAATCGTTGATGGTGACCGACCGATCTTTCGCGCGATCGCTCTAACCCCGAGATTCTGAACGTGCAGTAGAGCGATCTCCTCGCGTTCAGCAAAGGACAGATACCTGCCCGTCGACGGGCTCAGTTCGATGCATGGCATGCCTCCACGTTCGCGGAACCAACGGCTGCCGACCGGGCCCGACACCCCGCATGCAATCGCAGCTTCCTCGCTGGTCAGGCCTTCTGCAATCTTGACCCAGAACGCCCGTTCCACATCGCGACGAACTGGCGGACGTCCCGGCGATCGCATCGCTGGCCTTCCAGTCTGCGTGACTATCCATCCAGGCTGTCTGCTCATCCCTCACCTCCACGTCGAGGTGTTGCGACGACCGATTGAATCCGCCCAGTTCACGTCCATTCGCTACGGCGAACGGTTGGACGAGATCGGGGCTCGACCCTCGATCGGCAGCGTCGGAGATTCATATGACAATGCCCTCGCCGAGAGCGTCAACGCGCTCTACAAGACCGAGCTCGTCCGGGGTCCTGGCCGGGGACCCTGGAAGACGATCGACGACCTCGAGCTCGGAACGCTCAGCTGGGTCCACTGGCATAACACCGAGCGTCTCCACAGCTACCTCGGCGACGTTCCGCCTGTCGAGTTCGAGGCGGCCTACGATGCGATCTCCAGCGGAACCCCGCTGGTTGGAATCACAGTCTGAGAGTCTCCATCAGACCCAGTGCGATTCAAGCCTCCACCTCCCCGAGGGATCGGTACTGATGGATACGTTCACGGGCTGGCAGATCTACCTCGCTTCGACGCACAACAAGGTGTACGTCATCACCTCTGACTTCGACTTCATCAGGGATCTGAACGCTCCCGCCGAGTTCAACATCAAGTACATCTTGGTGCCGGGACCACCGAAGTCCTGGCCCACCAATGCGGTCACCCAGCGCTATCCCACCATGTGGGCCACCGGGGCCGGCATCGCCACGCAAGTGCTCTTCTCTCCCGTGGTTGGAACCCAGCCGGCGTGGAAGCTCTACCGGGTGAGCCCGAGGAACAATTCGATTCCTCGCATCCCCTGACCATCGTCGGTTAGGCCACCAGGGCAAGCCCATCGGGCTGACGCAGGCGGCATGCCGCATCGACGACCAGTCGAGCGGCGCCCCGGATCTCCTCACGTCCG
>CAITOG010000001.1 GCA_903893955.1 uncultured Actinomycetes bacterium | reverse complement strand
CGGGTCCTGCGCAACGATCGCTCGTGAACCGAGTCAGGGTCGGAAGGCAGCAGCTCTCAGCGGGACAGGTCGTGTGCCGCAGTCAACCTGGCCATCGCTCCGAGGACCGGTGTCGCGTGCTGGCGCTGTGCGCAGGCTTGCACCAGCGGGTGGGCGTCGCGGGGCACCGGTAGCATCAGCCCATGGCCGAGTCGACGCAGGAACCCTTCGCCTCCGACGAGGTCGTCTCGCTCTACCGGCGCTATCGCCCTGGCACGTTCGCCGCCTTGCGAGGTCAAGAGCACGTGGTCAAGGCGCTCAAGAGCGCCGTGCGCGACGACCACGTGGCCCACGCCTACCTCTTCAGCGGTCCTCGGGGGACAGGAAAGACCTCGACCGCCCGGATCCTGGCCAAGGCGCTCAACTGCCAGAATGCAGTCGACGGGGAGCCGTGCGGGGTCTGTTCGAGCTGCATCGAGATCACCAAGGGCACGTCGATGGACGTGATCGAGCTCGACGCTGCGTCGAACAACGGCGTCGACGCTATCCGTGACATCGTCTCGCATGCGGCGCTCGGCTCGCCGGGTCGGCACAAGGTCTACATCGTCGACGAGGTCCACATGCTCTCGAACGCAGCGTCGAACGCGCTGCTCAAGACGCTCGAGGAGCCGCCGGGACACGTCGTCTTCGTGCTGGCCACCACCGACCCCCAGAAGGTCTCGGCCACCATCCGAAGCCGGGTTCAGCACCTCGAGTTCCGCCTGCTCGGAGCCGAGACCCTCGAGCAGCTGCTCAAGGACGTCCGAGACGACGCCCACCTCGCCCTCGACGACGAGGCGCTCGGCGTCGTGGTCCGTCGAGGCAAGGGCTCAGCTCGCGACGCCCTGAGCGCGCTCGAGCAGGTGGCCGCCATCGGCGACGCCGGCGACGTGCGTCCCACCTTCGCCGAGCTCATCGAAGGCCTGTGCGACGAGGATGCGTCACGAGCGCTGTCTGCCCTGGCCGTGCTCCACGTCAGCGGCTGGGGTCCCCAGCAGCTCTGCGCCGACCTGATCGATGACCTGCGGCAGGGGTTCTTGCTGCTGGTCTCCCCAGATCTCTCTGAGGCTGCTGGTGCCGAGCGAGAGCGCCTTGGTGACCAGGCGAAGCGGATGGGGCTGGCCCGACTGGTTCGCTCGATCGAGACGCTTGGACGATCGATGGTCGAGATGCGCGACGCTGCCGACCCGCAGGTGGTGCTCGAGGTTGCCATCGTGCGCAGCGCCAGGACCGATCTCTCCCACGGCGCCGCTGGACTCGAGGAGCGGCTGGCTCGCCTCGAGCGCCAGGTGGCGGAGCTCTCGCAGCGTCCCGCCGGCACCGCACCTGCCCCAACGCCCACTCCTTCGCCTGTGCCACCACCGCCTGTCGTGCCGAGCGAGCCGGGCAAGCGGCTGTCGCTCGGTGCCTACCGGGCTGCCCCGACCGCTGCGGCACCAGTGGCGGAACCGGCCCCTGAGGTCACGTCCAATCCTGAAGAAGCGCCACCGGCCACGCCGGCACCAGTCGGAGCGACCGATGTGTCGCTCCACGACATCGAGGCGATCTGGCAGAGCGGGGTGCTCGGCCAGCTGCGAGGGGCGACCAAGGCGATGTACCAGGCAGGCCGACTGCTCAGCGTCAACGGCACCACCGTGCGCCTTGAGGTCCCCTCCGACCCGCACCGTGACAAGTGCTTGGCGGCTAAGTCGAAGGTCGAGGCAGCGATGAAGGCAGCGACGGGCCAAGCGCTGATCCTCGAGATCGTGGTCGACCGTCCGTCCTCGAGCTCGCCACCTCCGCCGCCCTCGCCTGCGAGCCCGCCGCCTCCACCGGAACCCAGCGACGAGGTGTTCGACGAGGCTGACGCCATCGACGTCGAGGACCTCACCGAGGCCCCCGCCTCGGCGGTGGCCAACCACGCCGCCGACACGATCTTGAAGGCCTTCCCAGGCGCGATGCCTGAGGACGGTGCCTGAGATGTACACCGGATCGCTTCGCCGGCTCATCGACGAGATGGGACGGCTGCCAGGCATCGGCCCGAAGTCCGCCCAGCGGATCGCCTTCCACCTGCTCAAGGTCCCTGAGGACGATGCACGTCGCCTCGCCGCCGCCATCGTCGAGGTCAAGGAGAACACCTCGCTGTGCGCGATCTGCCTGAATGTGGCCGACACCGGCGAGCTCTGCCCGATCTGCGCCGACCAGCGGCGTGACACCTCGACGCTCTGCGTGGTCGAGGACCCCCGAGACATCGTGGCGGTCGAGCGGACCAACCAGTTCCATGGCCGCTACCACGTGCTCCACGGTGCGCTCAATCCGCTCGAGGGGATCGGTCCGGACCAGATCAAGGCAGCGGAGCTCTTGGCCCGGCTCGAGCCGGAGGGCGTGACCGAGGTCATCTTGTGCACCAACCCGAACCTCGAGGGAGAGGCGACGGCGCTCTATCTCAGCCGGCTCCTCTCACCGCTCGGGATCGCCGTCACGAGGATCGCATCTGGCCTGCCTGTCGGCGGTGACTTGGAGTACGCCGATGAGCTCACGCTCGGCCGAGCGCTCGAAGGTCGCCGGAGCGTGGTCGAGTCGTCCTGACCTCGCCTCAGGCGAAGCGGATGATGCAGAGCCCACCGACCACGAGGCAGTAGATGCCGAATGGCCAGAGCGTCCTGGTCTTGAACCAGCGGACCAGGAACGAGACCGACAGGTAGGCAGCCACCGCTGCCGCGGCTGCTCCGGCGAAGCATTGGCCGCGGATCCCGTCGCCGAGCGTACCGAAGAGGTCGGGGATCTTGAGTACGCCCGCCGCGAGGATCACCGGCGTGGCGAGCAGGAAGCTGAACTCGGCGGCGTCCTCGTGGTCGAGCCCTGAGGCGATGCCTGATGCCATGGTGACGCCCGATCGGCTGATCCCGGCGAAGAGGGCCAGGATCTGGGTGCAGCCGACGGCGATGCCGCGCAGCAGTGGGAACGAGTCGAGCCGGCGGAAGCTGGTGGCGTCCTCGTCGCTCGCGGCGGCAGTTGTCGCTGCGCCCTTGGCGTGGCGGCCACGTGGCGCGCTGAGCCGACCGGCATTGGCCAGCGAGCGACGCCGCAGCACCTCGGCGCCGAGCAGGATCACACCGTTGATGGTCAAGAAGATCGCAGCGGAGAGCGGCTTGGCGAACTGGGTCCGCAGCTTGTGCTCGAAGGCCAGGCCGACGATCCCGACCGGGATGGTGGCCAGGATGATCAGCCAGATGAGGCGCTGGCGAGGCTCAGCGATCGACCGGTCTCGCACCGAGGTCGTCAGGCCGCCGGCCAGGTTCCACCAGGTGCGGCGGTAGTAGATGATCAGCGCCACCGCGGTGCCGACGTGGAGGCCGACCACGAAGGCCAAGAAGAACGACTCGCCGCCCGACTGCACGCCGACGAGGTTGTGCCAGCCGAAGAGGGCCGGGAAGAGGACTGAGTGACCCAGGCTCGAGATCGGGAACAGCTCGGTGATCCCTTGGAGCACGCCCATCACGATGGCCTGGAAGTAGGTCAGGTGGCTCTGGGCCGCCGCCACCACAAGCTGTCCTGTCATCTGGTCTCCTCGGGCTCGATCGCTCCTGACACGCTAAGCGAGCAGCGGGCAGCCGGCATCGACCCCCTGAGGAATCGATGAGTGGAGACTGTGCGCATGGCTGTCACCCTCTGGCTCGTCCGACACGCAAAGGCCGTCGACCAGCCGCCGCCAGGTGGTCGGGACAGAGACCGGACCCTCGCCAGCAGGGGAGAGGCCGAGGCGGCCGCGCTGGCCGAGTTCCTCGAGAGCTCGACGTTGCACCTGCCGCCGACCGTCTTGGTCTCACCAGCGGCGCGGACGCACGCGACTGCCGCCACTGCCTTCAGATCGCTGCCCAGGGAGGCCCTCGTCACCGAGAGCCGGCTCTACGACGCCACCGACGACGAGGTGCTTTCGATCGTGGGGGAGCATGCCGGGCTCGGGTCCTCGATCGGCGTCGTCGGCCACAACCCCACGATCGGGCTGCTGATCGACGCGCTGGCACCGCCTGTCGACGAAGCTGCCCGCCGCTGCCCACCGGGCACCCTGGCGGTCATCTCGCTTCCGGCCGGAGATCTTGGGTCGATCGAGCTGGGCACCGGCGTGCTCGAGGTCCATCGGACCCCGTGACGCGACAACGCACCCGCCCTCCGTGGACGGGTGCGTTGTCGAAGCTGCTGCCGGCGTCGCCGGCGCTCGGTGCTTAGAGGGTGCGCAGGATGGCTGCGTCGCCCTGACCACCACCACCACAGAGCGCGACAGCGGCGGTGCCGCCACCACGGCGAGCGAGCTCGTAGAGCGCGGTGATCGCCACACGGTTGCCTGACATGCCGAGTGGGTGACCGAGGGCGATGGCCCCACCGTTGACGTTGACGATCGAGGCGTCGAGGCCGAGCTCGTCGATCGAGGCGAGGCCGACGGCGGCGAAGGCCTCGTTGATCTCGACGATGTCGAGGTCGCCTGCGGTCAGCCCGGCCTTGGTCAGCGCCTGGGCGATGGCCCGTGACGGCTGGGTCAGGAGCGAGGCGTCGGGACCAGCGACCTGGCCGTAGGACACGAGCTCACCCAGCGGGTTCACGCCCAGCTCCTCGGCCTTGGCCTTGGACATCACGATGACGGCCGAGCCGCCGTCGGAGATCTGCGAGGCGTTGCCAGCGGTGATGGTGCCGTCCTTGGTGAAGGCGGGGCGAAGGCCGCCGAGCGACTCGGTGGTGGTGTCACCCCGGACGCCCTCGTCGACGGCGACGACCTTGGGGTCGCCCTTGCGCTGGGGGATCGAGACGGGAACGATCTCGTCAGCGAAGCGGCCAGCCTCGATGGCGGCGGCCGCCTTCTGGTGGCTGGCGGCGGCGAGCTCGTCCTGGCGCTCCCGGCTGATGGCGCCGGCGGCGTAGTTCTCGGTGCTCAGGCCCATCGCGCAGTTGTCGATGGCGCAGGTCAGTCCGTCGTACATCATCGAGTCGACCAGCGTGGCGTCGCCGATGCGGATGCCCGAGCGGGCGTCGGCGAGCAGGTGCGGCGCCTTGGTCATCGACTCCATGCCACCAGCGACGACGATGTCGGCCTCGCCGGCGTTGATCATGAGGTCGGCCAGGTAGATGGCGTTGAGACCCGACAGGCAGACCTTGTTGACGGTGGTCGCAGGGACGCTCATCGGGACGCCGCCCTTGAGCGCCGCCTGGCGAGCGGAGATCTGACCCTGGCCGGCCTGGATGGCCTGGCCCATGAAGACATAGTCGACCTGGTCACCGCTGATGCCGGCGCGCTTGAGCGCCTCGGCGATGGCGGCGCCACCCAGGTCCATGGCGGTCAGCGAAGCGAAGGCCCCTGACAGCTTGCCGATGGGGGTGCGAGCACCCGAAACGATCACGGTCCCACCCATGGGTCCCCTCCTTTGGTCGACCGCCACCGTGGCGGTGCTCACTGCGTGCCCGAAGGTCACGTGCGTCGCTCAACCTAGCGCCTCAAGGCGAGGTTCCCCTCGCTCAGTCGCTGAAACGGGTCAGGATCCGAGACGCAACCGTGGTCATGGCCTGTCGAGGATCCGAAGCCTGCTGATCGGAGCGGTTGAGATCGACCCCATGGCTGGCCACGTCGTCAGAGGTGATCGGACGGGGTCGCATCGTTGCGTCGGCGCTCGGTATCGCCTCGAACCGCTCGACATCGCCGTCTCGCACCAGCTTGGTGGGCGTACCGGCGGACATCCACCGGGCATCATGAAGGCCCCAGGGGTCGGTGCACCACCCTTCAAGGAAGGTCTGTGTCATGTTTTGTTCTCCTAAGTGTCGCTTAGTTCACTTGGAGTTCACTTTACTGACACGAGCAGGCCACGCGTGCACCATCGCCCGGAGGTGGTGTCATAAGGGGTGTGAGGGCCTCGTCGCGGGCGACTGGCGCTCTGCGAACCTGGCGCAAGCGGGCAGTGGATCTGACCAGCGAGGAGCCAGTCCTAGGAATAGCGAGCGGCGGGTGTTCCAGGTGGGTTGAAGACCCCTGGGACAGCGTCAGGGTTTTCGACCACCACTTCACCTTCAAGGCCGTCGGGGTCTCGAAAGAAGATGCTGAGCATCGGGCCGAAATCAGTCACGAAGGCGTCGGCGGCACCTCGATCGATGAGCCGCCGGCGGATCTCCTCGAATGCCTCGAACGAGGCTGCCCTGAGCGCGAAGTGGTCAAGTCTGCCGCGTCCGAACATCGGCACCTGACGATCGGCCTCCGTGTTGCCCTCGATCTCGAACACGTTGAGCTCACAGAACTCGCCGATGTGGATGATCGTCAGTCGTGGACCGCTGCCGTCTGGAAACTCCGTCCCATCCTTCATGATCTCCGCATCGAAGACGTCACGGTAGAACGTCTGGAGCCGATCTGAATCATTGGTGATGGTGGCAACGTGGTGCAGGCCTGTGGTGAGCATGCGTCTCTCCTGGTCGTGCAGCGGTCAGCGGAATGTCAGCCGACTCATCATCGGTCATCAACAGCGAGGTGGCTTGGATGCTCAGGACCGGGGAGCATCCTGGCCCTGGCCCGGCGTCAAGGGCAGTCGCCGCGTGGTCGATCTGCGTCGTCGCTGGTCAGCTCACCACGGGGCCTCGTGGCGATCAGCGCTGCTCATCGCCACCACGAGCGGGGACTGAGCAGATGGCGCTCAATCGGGGGAATTCCCTCACGGCGACCAATCTGAGGACGGGCACGACGTGTGGAGAGGCGGGGATGCCCGCCTCGTGGGCTCAACTGTTGGTGCCGGCGCCTTCGGACGAGTCGCCGAGGACCCGCAGGGGTGCAGGGACGTAGGCGTGGCGGTTCGACACCGTGCTCCTGATGGTGGCTGAGATCTTCTTCAAATAGGTCATGTCGTCACCTCCGGTTCATCTACAAGACAGACAGTTAACCTATTTGTCACTTTAGCAGGCTGGTCAGCGAAATCGAGCGCGCCCTGGGGGGGGGGACGGGATCGCGACCAAAGGACAAGGTCGAATCTGTTCGTCGGCGTCGCCGAGCGACTCGGTCGGCAAAGGACCCATCTCTCCTCGCGTGTGCGATCCATCTACTAGAAACGACCCAACGGCACCCCAGCGGTCGGTGGTGCGAGGAGGTACTCATGACGATTGTCGATTCCCAGACGAAGGGCACCGCTCCAGCTTCGCGACCGGCCGCTGTCGCCACCGACCTGACAAAGGTCTATGGCACCGGTGACGCCGCCGTCAGGGCCCTCGACGGTGTCAGCATCGAGTTCGCCGCCGGCCGCTTCACCGCCGTGATGGGGCCTTCGGGGTCAGGCAAGTCGACCCTCATGCACTGCATGGCCGGGCTCGACACCCCGACGTCGGGAACCACCTTCATCGGTGATGCCGAGATCGGCTCGCTCGACGACAAGGCGCTCACCCAGCTTCGACGTGACAAGGTCGGGTTCATCTTCCAGGCCTTCAACCTTGTGCCGACGCTCACTGCCGCCGAGAACATCACGCTGCCGATCGACCTGGCCGGCGGGAAGGTCGACAAGGAGTGGATGAAGACGGTGACCGACCAGCTTCGGATCTCCGAGCGCCTCGGTCATCGGCCGAGTGAGATGTCGGGAGGACAGCAGCAGCGGGTGGCGTGCGCCCGGGCGCTCATCAGTCGGCCGGAGTTGATCTTCGCCGACGAGCCCACAGGGAACCTCGACTCGAACTCGTCGACCGAGCTGCTCGAGTTCCTCCGACGCTCGGTCACCGAGTTCGGTCAGTCGATCGTGATGGTCACCCACGACGCGCGCGGCGCGGCCTTCGCTGATCGGGTGGTCTTTCTGGCTGACGGTCGCCTTGTCGACGAACTGGCTGAACCCACCACCGACGCCATCCTCGAGAAGATGAAGCAGCTAGGAAGCTGAGATGCTCCGCCTGACCTTGAAGGGCCTCTTGGCCCACAAGCTGCGCGTGGCCCTGACCGCCCTCGCCATCATCCTCGGCGTCACCTTCGTGACCGGGACGCTTGTCCTGACCGACACGCTCCACAACACCTTCACCTCGCTCTTCTCGAAGATCTACAGCCACGTGGATTTCGAGGTCCGCGGGACCGCTGCCTTCTCGGGCCAGCAAGGAGGGGCAGCGGTGCGCAACCCGATCTCCGACTCGCTGATCGCCACTGTTGCGGCCGTGCCGGGCGTCGATGCGGCCGAGGGGCTGGTGGGTGGCTACGCGCAGTTCGTCGACAAGCAGGGCAAGGCCATCACCACCGGCGGCGCACCCACCCTCGGGACCACCTTCGGCTCGAAGCCCCAGCTCTCAGCCCTCCACCCAGTCTCGGGGCACGGTCCCACAGCCTCGAACCAGGTCGCCATGGACGAGGGGACGGCGACCAAGTACCACTTCCACGTCGGGGATTCGGTCAAGGTCCTGCTCCCGGGACCCCCAGAGACATTCACCATCTCTGGCATCGTGCGATTTGGCACAGCTTCGAACCTCGGCGGGGCGACGCTGGCCGCTTTTACGCTGCCCACAGCCCAGCGCCTCTTCAATGAGGTGGGTCGGGTCGACACCATTGAGGTGGCGACTGCGTCGGGAGCAGACAAGGCCGCGGTCGAGCGGTCGATCGCCAAGGTCCTGCCCAAGGGCGTCGAGGTGGTGTCCGCGCAGACCGTCGCCAACGAGCAGTCCAGCGCCATCAACAACGCGCTCGGCATCTTTTCGACAGCGCTGCTGGTCTTTGCCCTGATCTCTCTCTTCGTCGGTGGCTTCACGATCTTGAATACCTTCTCGATCACGGTCGGCCAGCGGACGAGGGAGCTCGCGCTGCTCCGGATCGTCGGTGCCAGCCGAGGTCAGGTGTTCCGCTCTGTCATCGCTGAAGCCGGGGTCATCGGTCTCCTCGCCTCGGTGGTCGGCCTTGTCGCCGGCGTGGCGATGGCGATGGGCCTCGAGGCGCTCCTCAAGGCGTTCGGGGTCTCGTTGCCCACCGGCTCGCTGGTCTTCGCACCGCGGACGGTCATCGTGGCGCTGGTCGTCGGTGTCGGCGTCACCGTCGTCTCGGCGATCAGTCCGGCTCGCCGGGCGGTGCGTATCGCGCCGATCGCCGCGCTGCAGAGCATCGAGGCGGGGACCGAAGGCAACTCGTTACGACGGACCATCGTCGGCGGCGGTGCGGCGCTCCTCGGTGGGATCGCCCTCGCCATCGGCTTGACCGCTCCACAGATCAGCCTGGTGGGCATCGGTGCGCTGTTGAT